>NZ_JAWRVK010000036.1:0-44048 GCF_036663575.1 Halalkalibacter flavus | reverse complement strand
TCTTAAATCTTAGAGAATGAAATAAAGTCAAAATAGAAACCCCACTTTAAAAAAGTGGGGTTTCTCGACAATCTGAGGATTAGATATCCTTAATATGGTTGGGGAAATTAAATGATTGTTGATAAATATATATGCGTAAAAATGACTCAATCAATTAAAAGAAATTGATTGAGTCATTTTTTTACACTAAAGGAAAAAGAATTAGTAAAAGAACATCAAAAAACAAGTGTGAGATAATGGGAACTAAAATGTTTCTCGTCTTCAAGTACAGAATGGACCAAAGGAACCCACCGAATAAAGCGGCTAACACTAAAAGTAAACTACCAGTTACAAGGTGTGCACTTCCATATAAAAACGTACCAATGATGGACGCTTTATATAAAGTTGTTTCTTTACTCAGTCGTTTAACAATAAATCCCCGCCAAAACCACTCTTCTCCAGGTATGATGATGATAAAAAGCCAAACGTAATGAAGCCAATCGGTTGGTTTGACTAATGCGTATAGTGTTTGGAGTTGGTCCATTAATGGAATGCCAGAAATCTTTATCAGCCATTTACCAAAAGCAAAGAAGAGATATAAAATGAGGCCACTTGCTAATGAAAGAAACCAATGTGATAAATGTAGTTTCTTTACTTGTTGATTCTCGAATAACCAACTGTACATCGAAAGCCAAAAAAGCGATAAAGGGAAGAGGGTCCAAAAATATGTGGGGAGAAAGAAAAAACTGATTGATAATAACGTTACTGCGAAAAGAAATCCAATACAAAAATTGAAATCTTTTGTTACCATAAATAATCCCTCTTAAATTGTAGCAGGTAAATTTTGATAAAGGTGATGCTAACGATGGGTTTGCTTGTTTTTACATATAAAACAGTTATTGATGCACCAATTGAAGCAGTTTGGACGTTTTTTTCTACGGCAGAAAATTTAGCTAAGATTACATCATTTCCGAGAGTGACTATTCTTTCAAATCCAGAAACACTCGAAGGAAACACAATTCAAATGAAGCTTCATTTTGCTGGTTTGTATGTGAACTGGACTTCAAAGATCACTTATGTGCATGCTCCAAATTGCTTTATAGATCAAGGAGTAAAACTACCATTTCCAATTACAGAATGGAGTCATACGCACAGTTTTATTGAAAATGGTTCAAGAACAATCATGGAAGATATCGTTATGTTTAACGCTCATGTGACAAGTTTTGTTATGAGACCGATTTTAATAGCAATGTTTCAAGGACGTGAATTAGCCATTAAGCAAGAGTTTAAGTGAATAGAGTAACAGCACTGTATTAAACAAACCCACTTCATAATCTATTCATTTACCATAGTTTAGCATGTATTTACGGATTTCACGAACTCCTAGCAAGTGTAGTTTTAACTTGTCATGTTCTGGGAAAGCTAAGGACAAAGGAGTGGCAATAAATGCATTCAAAACAGACGGTAAAATATATATGTGAGTCCTATCCATCTGGAAATGACTATTATTACAAGAAAGAATTAATAACACATGACTCTTGGGAAAATGTTGATTCGTTAAGTTGGTCAAGAGCACGGCCTATTTCAAAATCAACTTTTATAAAAAGAAAAAAAGAAGGCTATAAAATTGAATATATAGTTGTTTCAAAACCTCCAGCAGAAGTAATACCATTCCGAAAAAGTGACCAAATCGTGAATTAACATCGTTTCTGTTTATATTTGTTGGCTTCCGTCCGAAACATTTTGTACACTTAACTAGGAAACTGGCATGTATAATAGACAGGAGAGAACATAATGAACAAATTAGTAAGTGGGACTATGCTTGTCATGGCAGTAATTATTATGACAGGGTGCAATATTGTAACGTATGATAACGAAGAAGTTTTCACGTTAGATGCAAAAGGACTAGAGGAATTCGTTGTTCATCAAGATGAAGGCGATGTGACTATTACTGGTGTTGAAGGCCTTGACGACATTCATGTTACAGCAACGTTTGCAGCAATGAGTGATCAAGATATTGAACACGCGAAAACATTTAGTGAAAATAACACATCACTTTTATTGGAAGCAGAAGGGACAACTGGAGAGCTGCATACCTCTGTTAAACGAGGGACGGACATAGAACAAGGATTTGTTCATTTAGAGATTCAAGTGCCAGATCATCTGCCTTTAGTGTATCGACAAAATGAAGGCCAATTAAAAATCTTATCAATGAAGTCGGATTTAAAGGTACAACATGGCTCCAATCATCTTTCTATAAAGGATATAGAAGGTAATGTTGAAATTACTGACGGAGCGGGGCATGTAACATTAGAAAATGTACACGGATCAATAACGATTAATAATAATGCAGGAACAACCAATGTTACCGCATCATCTGGCTCATTACAGCTAATAGCGGGATCAGGGCATGTTGACTTTCAGGATCATGATGGAGACATCGTTGTTAGGAGCGGTTCAGGGAATATAAGCATTGTTGGAGTTAATGGAGATGTTGAGATTTTAGAAAGTAGAGGCGGTACGATAAATATTGAAGATGTGACAGGAACAATTACGCAACCATAAAAATAAGCGCACTACTGGTCAATGGTAGTGCACTTATTTTTTTTGTACACATTTCGTTATATATCGTCTTGACTTTTTTTGGATTGATGGATAGAATACTATTAAACTAATAAATCATATCAAATTACAAGGAATTAAACTTCCTCGTTTTTAATAACGGTAATTGTGGGAGGCTATTATGGCGAGTGAACAGGAATTCCAACGAATTAGTAAGCAGCTACAAGAGCTTTTAAAGGGTTTAAAGTATGGTTCTGTAACGCTTATCGTTCAAGATGGAAAGGTCATTCAATTGGAGAAAAATGAAAAAGTACGAATTAAATAATGAGTGCTGACTAGAAAACTAGAGGCGACGGTTGATTGGGACACTTAATCTACGTCGTCTTTTTGTTTAAAAGAGGGGTGAATGTATGATTTTTAATTACAATTCCTTAGCAAAAGAGGATTATGAACAAGTAAATAAGGAATTAGAACGTAAAGACTCTTTAGAAGTTTTAAAATGGGCTTACGAGAAGTTTGGCGATAAATTAGTTTATTCCTGTAGTTTTGGTGTTGAAGGTATGGTGCTGATTGATCTAATTAGTAAAGTGAAAAAAGATGCTACCATTGTATTCCTAGACACAGACTTCCATTTTAAAGAAACATATGAATTAATTGAAAAAGTGAAGAAGCGCTATCCAACCTTAAATATTGAGTTAGCAAAGCCCGAAGTTACACCTGAAGAACAAGCGAAACAACATGGCGATCGACTTTGGGAGCGAGATCCTGATGCTTGCTGTAATATTCGAAAAATGGTTCCTCTTGAGAGGGAGTTAAGCCGTTATGATGCATGGATTTCCGGTTTGCGGAGAGAGCAATCACCAACTCGCGCAAACACTCAGTTTGTTAATCAAGATAATAGGTTTAAATCGATTAAAATATGTCCTCTAATTCATTGGACGGAAGAAGAAATTTGGATGTATGTGAAACTTCATCAATTAGAGTATAACGAATTGCATGATAGAAATTATCCAAGCATTGGCTGTGAATATTGTACGAAGCCAGTTGCTGAAGGGGAAGATCCTCGGAGTGGCCGTTGGGCAAATTCAGAAAAAACAGAATGTGGTTTACACAAATAATAATGGAAAAGGGAGATTTTAAATGATTCAAGCACATGGAGGAACACTAATTAACCGTTTTGACCAATCTTATGATAGTTCGGCTGTAAAGAAAGAAATTGAACTAGATTCATTTTCACTTTCCGATTTAGAATTAATTGGAATTGGAGCATTTAGCCCATTAACAGGATTTTTAGGTAAAGAAGACTATGAGTCAGTCGTACACAACATGCGCTTAGCAAATGGAACTGTGTGGAGTATTCCTGTAACATTGCCAGTTTCAGAAGAAAAAGCAGCAACTCTTTCTGTTGGTGAGAAGGCAAAGTTAGTATTTAATGGTGACGTCTATGGTGTAATTGAAATTGCTGATATTTACACACCGGATAAGAAGGTTGAAGCTGAAAAGGTATACCGTGCAAGTGATGGTGCTCATCCAGGCGTGAAAAAAATGTTTGAACGTCCAAATGTATATGTTGGTGGAGAAATTACGGTGACAAAACGTGTGAAACATGAGCGTTTTGAAACGTATTATCTAGATCCGAAAGAAACGAGAGCGAGATTTGAAGAGTTAGGTTGGAAGAGAATTGTAGGGTTCCAAACTCGTAATCCGGTTCACCGTGCACATGAATACATTCAAAAGTCGGCTCTTGAAATTGTTGATGGTCTATTTTTAAATCCATTAGTTGGTGAAACAAAGTCAGATGATATTCCAGCAGATGTACGTATGGAAAGTTATGAAGTGTTGCTTGAGAAGTATTATCCAAAAGATCGCGTATTTTTAGCGGTGTTCCCTGCTGCAATGCGTTATGCGGGGCCGCGCGAAGCAATTTTCCATGCAATCGTTCGCCAAAACTACGGGTGTACACACTTTATTGTTGGTCGTGACCATGCTGGTGTTGGTGATTATTACGGAACGTATGATGCACAATTGATTTTCTCTGAGTTTGAAGAAGGTGAATTAGCAATTAGTCCATTATTCTTTGAACATAGTTTCTTCTGTAAGGCATGCGGAAACATGGCATCAACAAAAACATGCCCTCATGGAAAAGAAGACCATGTGGTTCTTTCTGGAACGAAAGTACGCCAAATGCTGTCTGAAGGTGTAGTGCCACCACCAGAATTTAGTCGTCGTGAAGTAGTTGAAGTATTGATTCGTGGAATGCAGAAAGTGCATGCCTAAAAGGAAGGAAGTCATAGTATGTTAGCCATTGCCGCGATCATTATTGCATGTTTCTTTGCAATGAATATAGGAGCTAGTGGAACCGCCGCGGCAATGGGGCCTGCGTACGGAAGTGGTGCGATCCCTAAAAAACGCAATGCGATGCTGCTTGTTGGAGTATTTGCGTTCTTAGGTGCATTAGCTGGTGGAGAGGTTGTCCGGACGATAGGAAGTGGGATTATTCCCACTTCCATCGTTGATGTAGAACTCGTTATTATTATCCTTGGTGCTGCATGCCTCTCCTTATTTATTGCTAATATGTTAGGGATTCCATTATCAACAAGTGAAGTCGTTGTTGGAGCGATTGTAGGAGCTGGAATAGCTTATCAATCGCTTTTCTTTGATAAGTTACTAGTGATCGTAGCGTTTTGGGTCATTGTTCCGATTGTTGCCTTTCTTTTTGCTTATGCAGCAGGTCATTTAGTAAGAAAGTTAGAGAATAAATATCCTGATCTTACGGGAAAGGGTAAATGGCGGAAACCATTAGTCATGTTGCTCATTATTAGTGGCTGTATGGAAGCTTATGCAGCAGGGATGAACAATGTTGCAAATGCAGTGGGCCCTCTTGTAGGTGCAGGTCTGCTAGAGATCGGTCCAGCAATTTTACTTGGAGGCTTTTTTGTAGCTAGCGGCGCGCTTCTATTAGGTGGTCGTGTTCTTGAGACAAACGGGAAACGAATTACGAAATTAAGCTTGTTACAAGGAAGTACCGTTTCATTAACTGGTGGCTCTCTTGTTATAACGGCGTCTATTTTTGGATTGCCCGTTCCATTAACACAAGTTACAACATCAGCTATTATCGGGATTGGTACGGTAGAGGGCGGCTTGCGTTTATGGCAAAAAAGCATTCTTAAACAAATTTTAAAAGTGTGGGTTGTATCTCCGCTATTTTCTCTAGTCTTGTCGTATGGACTTATTCTTCTTTTTAAAAAAGGTGATTACTACACCTTATTTGTCTTAGTAAGTGTTCTGATTGCTACTGCTGGAGCTTATAGCATGTATCAAGCGGCTAGACAAGAAAGACGAACGACGTATGATGATGGGGCAGGCATATAAATTAGCGAATTGACAAATGAACGAAAGAACTTTATTTTTAAAACAAAGTAAAATTATCAGAATTTTTAGAGGGGGAGCTATAATGGCAGATAATAATATTGTTTGGCATGAGACTACGATAAAGAAAGAGGAGCGACAAGAGCGCAACGGTCATAAGAGTGCGATACTTTGGTTTACAGGACTTTCAGGTGCAGGGAAGTCAACGCTAGCTAATGCTTTAGAGCAACAACTTTTTAAACAAGGGAAGAACAGTTATGTTTTAGATGGCGATAATGTTCGCCATGGCTTAAATAAAGGTCTTGGGTTTAGTGATGAAGACCGAAAAGAGAATATTAGACGAATCGGTGAGGTAGCCAAACTTTTTGTCGATGCAGGTACAATCGTTTGTACGGCCTTTATTTCTCCTTTTAAAGAAGACCGCGATCGAGTTCGTGAATTAGTAGAAAACGGAGAATTTATTGAAGTTTACGTGCGTTGTTCTTTAGAAGCTTGTGAAGAACGTGATCCAAAAGGACTTTATAAAAAAGCTCGTGCTGGGGAAATTCCTGAATTCACAGGAATTAGTTCGCCTTATGAGGAGCCAGATGCTCCAGAAATTATCGTTGATTCGGATAAACAAACTGTTGAAGAATCAGTTATTGCAATAATAAATTATTTGCAAGAGAAGAACATCCTATAGGGGGCAAATAGGTCATGGCATATGAAAAAATTTGGGAAGAGGAGCCAGACAATCTAAATAAGGATGAGATCCGTAAATTAGAAAAAGATGGTCTTGAAATTCTAAATGATATTGAAAAGTATGCGGCGGGTGGATTTGATTCTATTCCGAAAGAAGACTGGAGCTTATTCAAATGGGCTGGCCTTTATTTACAAAAGCCAAAAGAAGATGGATATTTTATGATGCGAGTTAATATTCCATCAGGATTAATTACAAATGAACAGGCAGAAGTTCTAGCTGGAATTGGCCGCGATTATGGTCGTGATGTAATTGATATTACTACACGTCAAGCGATTCAGTATCACTGGTTAACAATTGAAAACTTACCTGACATTTTTAAACGTTTAGAGTCAGTTGGTCTTTCGTCTATAGGGGCATGTGGAGATATCCCAAGAACTATTATGGGAAATCCACTTGCTGGTGTAGATCCAAATGAGTTAATCGATACGAGAGAGATCGTCGAAGATGTGTATCGTTTTTTTCAACGTAATTCAGACTTTTCAAATTTACCACGCAAGTTTAAGATGTCAATATCAGGAAATGTACATAATGCTGGTCATGATCGCATTAACTGTATGTCGTTTACTCCAGCTGTGAAAGTAATTGACGGAGAAGAAGTGATCGGATTTCATGTGAAGGTGGGAGGCGGATTATCAGCTAAGCCATATCTTGCCGAAGAGTTGGATGTATTTGTTCTTCCAGAAAAAGTGAAAGATGTTGCAATTGCAATTACGTCAATTTATCGTGACTATGGTTATCGTGAGAAACGTCACCGTGCACGTTTGAAGTTCTTAGTTGCTGACTGGGGTGTTGAAAAATTTAAAGAGAAGCTACTTGAGTATACTGGTGAGCTTCCTGCCAAAGGGACATGTAAACTAGAGGAGTGGAACGGTGGATACTTCTACGGAGTACATGCACAAAAGCAAGAAGGTTTAAGTTATGTTGGATTCAATGTTCCTGTTGGTCGGATGAACTCAGATGAGTGGTTTGATCTTGCTCGAATTGCAAGAGATTACGGAAACGGTGAAATTCGTACGTGTAACTCTCAGAATCTAGTAATTCCAAACGTAGCTAATGAGAAAGTGGAAGCGCTTTTGCAAGAGCCTTTATTTGATCGTATTAAGCTTGAACCTAAAAACTTCATTGGGTATTCAGTTTCCTGTACGGGGATTGAGTATTGTAACCTAGCACTTGTTGAAACAAAAGAGCGAATGAGACGTGTAGCAGAGTATTTAGACGAGCATGTCGCAGTTGATGTCCCTGTGCGTATCCATATGATTGGATGTCCAAACGCATGTGGTCAACGTCAAATTGCCGACATAGGTCTTCAAGGTGTAAAGATGAAAAACAAGGATAAAAAGATGGTTGAAGCTTTTGAATTTTATGTTGGGGGAACTCTTGAAAAGGAAGTTGCCCAATTTAACAACAAGCTAAAAGGAAAAATCGAAGCAGATGAGCTTGCAGCTGCATTAGCAGCCTTTCTACGTTTTTTTGAAGAAAACAAAGAACCAAACGAGGTATTCTTTGACTTCTACAACCGTGTAGGCCATGATGCTTTACAAACTGCTTTAGATGACATTTTAGAGACAGCATGATGCATTTATATCGATTTGAGGTAGAAATAGAAGAGCGAGGGAATGTGACTGTCGTTGTTGTCGCAGCAGATGAAGAAAGTGCATTTTCAACTGCTGAGCAAGAAGTTGAAAAAAATTATTTAAAATTACCGATCATTACGTCTATTACATTACAAGAAAAAAAACCTGTTGGAAAAACAGCAGGGTTTGTCATTTAGGGGTCAGACCCCTCTGTGTATCTTCACCGCGTTAAACTGAGGCTGATCACAGAGGGAATCTGGCTTTTTTTATTTATTTACTTAAAATTTTGGAATCGAGCAAGAAGGGAGGGGTCAGACCCTCCTTTATTATATTAACGCATTACAAAGATTGCTGTTTATTGATTGGCTATTGATTGTAAAGCGGCAGCTATATCAATTTCACCAAATCCATAGTATGGATCCTGTCCTGCTGTACCGAGGTCTTTAGCTGTTGAACGCATAACGTTGTATACTTCTTCATTTGTTAAATCCGGACGCAGTGAACGAATAAGCCCAGCCAAGCCAGCAACATGTGGAGCTGCCATAGATGTACCAGACATCACTACATAGTTGTTATCAGGAAACAAGCTTGGTATATGCTCACCTGGAGCTGTAACATCGATATGCTCACCGTAATTGGAGAAAAATGCACGATTTCTTGCCTCATCAACGGCTGCAACTGTGAACACTTCTTCATATTGTGCTGGGTACATAGGGTCTTGGACATTGTCATTTCCAGATGCAGCAATTAAAACAACATCTTGTTCATATGCATATCGAATTGCCTCGTGTAATAAATCAGAAGAGTAGTAATCGCCAAGACTCATATTGATCACATCAGCCCCTTGTTCTACGGCCCAGTAAATTCCTTTAGCCACTTCAAAAGATGAACCTTCTCCCTCATCATTTAATACTTTAACAGGCAAAATCGTACTATCCCAAGACACACCAGCTATTCCTGTTACATTGTTTGTTAAGGCAGCAGCTACTCCTGCTACATGTGTCCCATGCCCATGTGCATCAGAGAAATCCGAGGTATCGTCAAACGAGTTGTATCCTGGTCCTAGTTTCTCAGCGAGATCAAGGTGATTTGGGTCTACGCCGGTATCTAATATGGCGATTTTTACCCCTTGACCTCCTGCCAAGTTCCATCCTTCATCAATCTCTATTTGATCTAAATTCCACTGATAAGGTTCGAAAAATTCATCGTTTGGTTTTGATGTTAAAACATTTTGCTGTACTTGTTCTCGTCCCGTCCTTCTCTGATTTTGTTGTCTATTGTTTTGTGCAGGAGATGTATGTCTTGGTTCATTTGGGTCAGTTGAAAAAAGAATGACTTGTTTAGAAATTTTATAATTTGGCTCTGCAATGGCTAAATCATATTCTTTACGTAAACGCTGAATCAATTGTTCAGTTGATTCTGTCTTTGATTCGACAACAAACATTGGATTGTGATCTTCAAGAACTTGTAAATCTTGATTTTCCATTAACCACGTTTGAGCAACTTCGGGGTGTTTAAATTTAATAACGGCTTGTCGTTCAAAAAAAGGTTGTTGAAGTTGTTCTGGTTTTTGGTCATCAGAATGAACAACAATTTGCCAACCTAATTCTGGCACCGTTTCTGCTTCTAAATTTTCAGGGATATCTTCAGTTGTTTTCCAGTCAACTTCAGGATCAGCCCCAGAAACGAAAAAAGTCCCGTTGGCATCAGCTACGGATGCTAGCCCTTTGACGAAAGATTTTACGAAAGATAAGTCAATTTCCCCTAAAACAGTACGACCATCATCAAGCATTTCTCCCATTAACATGTATTGCTTTCCTTCAACAGAATAAGGGTCAGAAAAGTTACTCTTCATATGGCGGTGGGTTAACTTTGATACGTCCATTCGCTCGATATGGCCAACTTGTTCAATAACTTTATCGTTTTCTATAATAGCGAAACCGTGAAAATGTGGATGTTCTATCACTTCTTCTTCAAACCTAGTTCGTAACTCTTGATCAGTTAAGTCTTGATTTGCCCACCTTTGCATTTGAGCAGAAAGCTGTTTCAAGAACATAGAAGTTGTCATTGTCAGGTCTTCAGCCATTAAGTGGTTCATTGCCGAGATTTCTAGCTGCTCTGGAATCTTTTTTGTTTGGATTGTGAAATCATTGTCGTCAATAAGTGCTCTTCCAATTATGGCAAGACCAATCCCTATGAGACCGACAATCAACACTGTTTTTGCCATTCTCCATAACATTAGAATCAAACATCCTTTCTCTTACAATTAAAAAAATAAGCCATAAATAATTCGTCATCATACGCACCATTAAGGTATGCTTGTTCTTTTTGGACGCCTTCTGTGACGAACCCAGCTTTTTCGTATAAGCTAATGGCTACTTTGTTTGAAGCAAAAACCGTTAAGCATAATTTATGCAAATTTTCTTGTTTACACCATGCAAGCGTATACTCCATTACTTTCTTTCCAATTCCTTTTCCTTGTGCATCTTCGTGAAGCCACGTTCGAAAGAGACCAGTATGTCGTTTCATCTCTAATTCTCCTCGGATAACTCTCGCAATGCCTCGGACGGCACCGTTTACTTCGACTACGATATACATGTTCCCACTTTTCTTCATTTCCTCAATAAATGCTTTTTCCTCTTCAACTGTTCGAACTCGTTCTTTTTGAATATAAGCTCCTTGCTCAATGATAGTGGAAACTGAATAGATAATTTCTTTTGCATCTTGCTTTTGTGCTGGGCGAAGAATAATTTTTGAATGATCTTTAGCTGTAAACGTTTCACTACCTAAGTGTGTAAGTGTTGTCATTTTAATCCTCCTTTTCTTTAGGATGCCAAAAATGAATAGGATCTTTCTCTATTTCAGTGTCCAATAGATGTGATACAGGTACAATTTCTACCTGTTCTTTTATAAATAATGGAAGTGTATTTGAAATACCTGCAAACGTTTCATGACCTTTTATTCCTACATGCCCTATTGCAATTGCTTTTTTATCTTTTTTTGCTATTTTTAATAAAGACGACATTTGCTTCATAACCTGTTCTTTTGAAGAGTGAGTATCGTCGATAAAGATACTTCTTGTTGCGTGAGGAATATTCATCTCACTTGCTAATTTAGGAATCACAGAAGCTGAGCTTGTTCCACTATCAATTACATATAGCCCTTTTTGTTTAGCTATTTCTAAAATGATACGAATAATTCGTTCGTCTTCCACAACCTTAGATCCCATATGGTTGTTGATCCCTTTTGCAAAAGGAACGTTCTCAATGGCTGCTAATACTCTTTTTCGTATTTCTTCATCAGACAAGTCACTTGTAATTGCATTTGGCCCGAGCCAAGATGCCTTCCCCTTTTTAGGTTCCATGGGCATATGGATCATTACTTCAAGTCCTGCTTGATGAGCAAGCTTTGCTTGTTCAATTGATTGCTCCATAAAAGGCATAACTGCCGCAGTAATGGGAATATTGCCATCTAAAAAAGACTCAACTCCTTTTACTTTCCCCCCAAAGTCGTCAATGATGATGGCAACTTGTTTGTTCTCATTGGCAAATGAAGCAGGGCTCAAGGAGACCGAAAGTAGGAACATACAGATTAAAAACATAATTATGAATCGAAATCGCATAGCCATCCACCTTTTCTAAACACTCTGTTTTTATGTTAGTTTGTCAAAGGGCTTTACGTTCTATGATAAAAAGATAAAATAAAGATAACCTATTGAAAAACGCCAAAAAAAAACATGTATAACGAGCTCTCGTCACACATGTCTTACTTACGAATATTAAATGCGGCATTAAGCTGTCCGCGAAGCATACGATCGCGTACTTCTTTTTTCTGCATTTGTTTTTGTTCCATTTTCCGAATTTCAAATGTTTGCATACCATCTTCCATTTTATTAGCAATATCTAGTAATCGTTCAACATCTAGAAATGAATATTTTCTTGTTCCGCCTTTTGACCTTTCTGGATAGATTAGTTTTCTCTCTTCATAATAACGAATCTTTCTTTCTGAAAGGCCTGTAAGTTCACTAACAATTCCAATTGTAATTACTTTTTTATCTTTATATGTTGACACCCATTCCACCCCTTATTAAGTTAGAATGTTCAGATCTTTTCACTATCATAGCACATTAACAGGTGGCAAGTGGTTGGGAATGTTAGATAATCTGACATTGATTATTGAGGTTTAACAGTGGGAAAAACATATAGAGAGAGTAAGACTAACATTAATTGTATTTTTTCAATTGAGATCAGGCTTTCTGTATATTATAATTGATAAAACATATAAAAAAAGTCGGAAATAATTTAATCCGTATTTTACAGATAGCTTAAAGGAGAATCATAATGACTAAAGGATATGTATATTTAATTGGCGCAGGGCCAGGAGATGTTCGTTTAATGACAGTGAAAGGTCAGCAGTGTCTTGAAAAAGCGGATGTTGTTTTGTACGACCGTCTTGTCAATCCACTTTTACTTGAGACCACGAAGCCAGGAGCAGAGTTAGTTTATTGTGGGAAACTACCTGATCGACACTTGCTTAGACAAGAAGCTATTAACGATTTGCTTGTGAAATATGCACTAGAAGGAAAGCAAGTAGTTCGGTTAAAAGGTGGAGATCCAAGTGTATATGGACGAGTGGGAGAAGAGGCCGCAGCTCTTGAAGAAGTCGGAGTTTCATATGAGATTGTACCGGGAATTACAGCAGGTATTGGAGCAGCTACATACGCTGGTGTTCCGGTAACGCACCGAGATCATGGAGCATCATTTGCCGTTGTAACAGGACATGATAAATCTCCTACTGGACAACCAATTATAGATTGGAATGGACTTGCTACAGGAGTAGATACGATTGCTTTCTATATGGGTGTAAAAAACTTACCATATATTTGTGAGCAACTTATCGAACATGGTCGAGATCCAAAAACACCTGTGCTACTTGTGCAATGGGGTACAGTAGGAAAGCAAAAGACACTAACTGGCGATTTAGCTACGATTGCAGAACTTGTTCAAAGGGAAAAATTCTCTAATCCAGCGATTACGTTAGTAGGTGAGGTAGCTAAACTAAGAACGAAAGAAAGCTGGTTTGAATGTCAGCCACTTTTTGGGAAACATATTTTATTTGGACGCACAACTGAAGGGCCAAGTGAGATTGCAAAAGAATTAACTAAATTAGGAGCTGACGTATTTGAATACCCTCGCTTTGTAACAAGGGAGCATATGGATATCGAGGTGGCCTTTCATAACTATGATCAAATCATATTTCATTCACCGAAATCAGTTGATTGGTTCTTTGCGCAAATTAGAACAAAGCGAATCGATATTAGGTCTCTTCAAGCAAGCTTTTACGGTGCATCTCAAAAATCAATTAAGGCAATTGAGTCGTTTGCCTGTCTTGGGTTCCCAGTACATGAGATGATTGAATCAAATAAGCGACTAGTAATTGGGTCTAAAAATTGGGGGAAACGTGAGAAGAAACGGTACGAGCTTTATGGAGAGCATGACTTTTATGTATCTCATACAGACGAGATTATTGAGCAGTCCAATTTTACTTGTCAACGTATTCTTGACGAAAACCGGGTGGATACAATTGTTTTTCCAAGTGCGGAAGCTGTAAAAGTTGTGACAGAGCAAATCGAAGCATGTCAGGAAACACCAGATTCATTATCAAAGAGGGCTGAAGTTATCTGCTTTGGACCTGAAACGGCTAATACAGCAAATGAATTAGGTTATCACGTTCAACATGTGCTGCAAGAGCCATCAAAACTAGAGCTAGTTGATGTATTAAAAGACATTGTAAAACAAAGTAGGTGATTTTGTGCAAGCTATTTTATATGTAGGTCATGGAAGTCGTGTTCAAGCCGGGAATGAGGAGCTTCTTTCTTTTGTGAATAAAGCAAAGCGAGAACATTCAGAAGTGAAGATTCAAGAATGCAGTTTTCTAGAGCTAGCCGAGCCGACCATTGAAGAGGGAGTACAGGCATGTGTGGAGCAAGGTGCCACGAAGATTGCAGTTGTCCCCCTCCTCTTACTAACAGCAATGCATGCGAAAGTAGATATACCTGAAGAAATTGATAAAATGAAGGAAAAATATCCTCATATAGCTTTCTCTTACGGGCGACCAATTGGTATTGAATCAACCGTGATTGATATCATTCAAGATCGATTACGAGCTGTTGGATTTCACTTTAAGAATGAAAGACCAAATTATGAGGAGCGTAAGCCGATCTCAATTCTTTTAGTAGGAAGGGGAAGCAGTGATCCTGATCAGACGAGTGACTTAATGAAAATTGCTCGACTCCTTTGGGAATATACTCCTGTAGATGAAGTGGATGTTTGCTTCTTAGCGGCTACAAGACCAAATGTTGATGAAGGCTTAGCTAGAGTGAACCGTTTGCCAAATAGCACAGTGTATGTTGTTCCTTATTTGTTATTTACAGGTGTATTAATGAAAGGTTTGCAAAAGCAATTAGATGAATGGTCAAAACAAACGAATAAAGAATTTGTTTTATGTGACTATTTAGGTTTTGACGATCAATTGATCTCAGTGTTAGGACAACGGGTTCAAGAGGTATTAGACGAAGAAGTGAAAGTAAATTGTGACACTTGTTACTTGCGTGGACGTTCTAATCAGGTACCAGGTGTAAAAGCGTGAGTCATCTTCCAGTTATACTAAAGCTAGATGGAAAAAGGGCTGCCGTTATTGGAGCTGGTACTGTGGCAGCACGCCAAATTCCTAAATTACTTGAGGCGGGAATCAGTCAAGTGATTGTTTATGCACCATCACTTCATCCAACTCTAGAAAGCTATTTAAATAAACCACATTTTAAATGGGAAAAAGGAATGGTCGATCCAACATTTTCTTTTGATGAAGACTTTCTGTTTTTAATGACGAATGATTCTGCGCTTCATTTAGCTCTCTATCAACATAGAAAGACGTATCAACTTGTTTATTTTGCTGATAATTCTAGCCTAAGTGATTTTCATTTTCCTTTGACGTTTCAAAGAGGCCCCTTTTCCGTTTCATTATCAACAGGTGGAGCAAGTCCTACGTATGGAAAGAGACTGATGGCGCAAATAAAGAAAAACATCCCTGATTCCATTGAAGAAGATTTGCTTTTTTTAGAATATGCAAGAAAACAAGTACTTACTAGTGGTTTAGAGCAACAAGTTCGTAAACAAATTTTACAGAAATGTGCGTCTTTGCATTTTTTGCAGGAGCCAAATCGAGAACAACTCCTACATCAATTGATTGAACAAGAAATTAATAGAAAGAGGGAGAACCATTTTTAATCAATCAATGGTTCTCCCTTTTGTCTTACTTTGTAAAAGATAGTTTTGCGATTGCGTCGTGCTGATGAATGGATTCTTCATTGCGACATTGAACTTCGAATGAACGAATCGCTTCATGTTCATATAAATCAGCTGCAACTAGACGAACGAGATCTTCTACAAAGCGAGGATTCTCATATGCATGCTCGGTAACAGCCTTCTCATCTGGGCGCTTCAATACAGGGAATAGAATGGAGCTAGCATTACTTTCTGCAGCTTCTAACAGAACAGCCTTCCAATCTGCTTCGTACGAATCATCGACCGTTGCAGTCATTGTTACGAAACTTCGCTGATTATGGGCACTGTACTCACTAATTTCTTTAGAACATGGACATAGAGTTGTTACTGCCCCGGTTAGTGTAATAACGGATGTATACCCTTTGTCCTCATCAAACGAGACATCATATGTGATATCAGCGTGGGCCATTCCTTCTTTTTGCATAGCTGGGCTTGTCTTTGTGAAAAACCATGGAAAAGTTACACGAACATTCGCAGCTCTTTGTTTCATTTCACGAGCAAGAATCGCCGTAAATTCACGTAAGGTTTGATCTGTTAACAAGTGAGATTGGAAAAATAGATGAAGTTGCTCTGTAAGGCGACTCATATTTATTCCTTTAAAATCTTGTTCTAAGCTTGTTGTTAAGGCAAATGTTGCTGTTGTTGTTTGAGTTGTTGGTGCTAGTTCTGATTCAATCATGACAGGGTACTTCACGTCAGAAATTCCCACTTGTTGAATAGGAAAATAAAAATCATCTGGTTTATTTTGAAGGTCTGGCATCTTTTCTTTGTCTGTTGGTTTTGTTCCTACAATGGGATCAACTGTACCAAAATGACGATGACGCTCAGCCTTAGGTGGTAAAGAACGCTTCATCTGATCTATCACTCCTGAAAATTAATTCTATTTATGTGGCGTTTGACAACAAATATGAATAGATTCATTGTTGTCTAGTTGTTCATCAAGCATCGATGCTGCTAACGAACACCTCTAACGAAAAGTTAGCATAACGATGGCATGTTTATGGAAATACGAAAGGTGAAAAAGTTGCGAGTTATGCTTACTCCATATTACACTACAAAGGGAAAAGGAAACAAGAAAATCGACTGTTTTCTACAAAGAGATTAGAAGGAAAAGAGTGGAAAGAAGGTATAAAATGAAAAAGGGAACCATATTTTGGATGATTTTGGCAGCTTTTTTACTTGTTATTGGTCTAGTCATTCCAATTACAGTAACGGTATCTGGTGATACTCGAGTAATATTAGATCATACACATAGAGTGTATAGTGCACCTGCATGCTTTGATCAAGCTGATTTAACGAATAACTTAGAAGAGACCACGTTAAAGCATGCATTAGAGCTTGATTATGTAAGTGAATCTTCTTGTACACAAGATCAGTTGCAAGAAACCAAACCATTCTTAATAGGGATCTTTCAATGATGTGAGAAAGTAGGTGCAACATGGCTAAATGGGGATTAGGAATTGTTTGTCTCTTGCTTATAGCTGGTTGTAATACGCTTATTTCTTGAAATGATAGAAATAAAAAATCAATGAATGAGATAACGTTATCAGAAAACGAAGAGGTAATGTTTTCACTGCTTGCTGATCAAATTTTTTATTTCGAGTTTCATGAGCGGGAGAAACAATTTCAATCTATCGAAGTAAGGGTAGAATATTATCATTATGGTGAACTTGTCGAGAACATTGGTGGTATGAAAATGGGGGCTAACGATCCGGAGGCAGAAGTAGAAGACGAGAGAGTGAGATTTCTTTTTACCTTTGATACGAAGGAAGAAGGAGACGATCTTGCGGTTTCTAGAACGTTAAAGCTACTGTATGACCGTGGAGCTGCAGGTTCTACAGACTATTCTATTACCCGCGAAGGGACTAATCGAGGTGCTTCTTCTTGGGGCTATTTGTTTGATCGCTTCGATGAATTTCCTGTTGGTGAGAAGGTTTATACCGCTTATTTTGTAGAAAATGTAGAAGCGGCTCACTTAAAATCTTTTGATTATGAAGAGGCCATTTATCCAAATAATGAATATGAACATGTGTTTTTATATTATGTGAAAATTGATGATGACCCATTATAGGGGGTGTCTAAAAAGGTCAAAAACAGACCTTTTTAGACACCCCCTCTTTGTTTAAAACAAGAAAAGGCCGCATGCGCGGCTTCTTATGGGAATGGGAGCCATTGTCAAGAATCAGGGAGGATTGTGTGGAACAATGTGGTGAGAATAACAGAAGAAGATTTAGGCGAGTATGTAAGCTTAAAACGTGTAAGAATCGTTTTGCAGAACCTGTTTGATTATGCTATATTGGGAATGTTCAAAAAACTTATAAATGAAGAGAGAAATGAAGAATAAGGGAGCTGGAGACATAAGATGAAGGTAGCGAAATTTGGGGGAACATCAGTCGCAAGTGCGGAGCAAATTAAAAAGGTAGCTTCCATTGTAGCAGAAGACAAAGAAAGAAAAATAATCGTCGTTTCCGCACCGGGAAAAAGAAGCAGTGATGATACAAAGGTGACAGACCTTCTTATCCACCTTGGTGAAACCTATTTAAAAAATGAAGATACGGAAAACGAATTACAAGCAGTCTTAAATCGTTATGAAGATATTGCAGAAGGGTTAGGTCTTGGAAAGGAAATCGTTGCGACGATCGAGGCAGATTTGCGTGAGCGTCTTCAGTTTGATCGTAATCGCCCTGGTGCATGCATGGACTTATTAAAGGCAAGTGGTGAAGATAACAATGCTAAATTAATTGCTACCTACTTCCAAAGCATTGGATTAAATGCTACATATTTAAATCCGCAAGATGCTGGTCTATTTGTTAGTGATGAACCAGGAAATGCACAAGTCTTACCAGAAGCATATGAGCACCTTAAAGCTTTACGTGATCGTAATGAGATAATTGTGTTTCCGGGATTTTTTGGCTATTCAAAAGAAGGATCGCTCGTAACCTTTTCACGAGGGGGATCTGATATTACCGGTTCCATTTTAGCAGCAGGCGTAAAAGCTGATTTATATGAAAATTTTACAGATGTTGATTCAGTTTTTGCTGCTAACCCTAATATTATTGATAACCCTGTTAAAATTAAAAAAATGACTTATCGAGAAATGCGTGAGTTGTCTTATGCAGGCTTCTCCGTGTTTCATGATGAAGCTTTATTTCCGGCGTTTAGAAATGGAATTCCTGTTTGCGTAAAAAATACGAATAACCCGTCCTCGTCAGGAACAATGATTATCGCTGAGAGAGAATACTTCATGAATCCAGTTATTGGAATAGCGGCAGATGAAGGATTTGCAACAATCTATGTTCGGAAGTATTTGATGAACAGAGAAGTTGGTTTTGGTCGCAAGTTGTTACAAATATTAGAGGACGAAGGATTGTCTTATGAGCATATGCCATCTGGAATTGATGATACTTCTGTAATACTGCGACAAGAGCAGTTAACAGCAGAAATTGAGGAGCGTGTCGTTTCAAGAATTCAAGAGGAGCTGCAAGTAGATGATGTGTATGTTGAACGTGATTTTGCTATGGTCATGATTGTGGGAGAAGGAATGCATAATACAATCGGAATATCTTCGCGTGCAACAGCAGCTTTAACTAGAGCAAATGTAAATATTGAAATGATTAACCAAGGGTCTTCTGAAGTAAGTTTAATTTTAGGGATTCATGCTTCAGACGCAGACCGTACAGTTGTTGAATTGTACCATGAATTCTTTGGTGGTGCAGACGAAACGGTCCAATAAAAAAGAATGAGTACGATCCTAACGGGTTCGGTATAGAGGTAGAAAACTAAAAAAGCAATAAAAAAAGTAGTCCAATTCACATAATGAATTGGACTACTTTTATTTGTTGATTTATGAGGATATTTAAGGTGGTTAACATATAAAATACTAACTATCCGTGGTCTAGCAGATTCTTATTGTTTAAGGTGTTAAACGGTCTGCTATTTGGGGAACAGTTGCTATACTATAATTTACAAGAGAATCTTGTTCAGCTAAAAGGGCAAAAAAAGTTGAATAAGCTATTGCCTTCATAAAACTGATGAAGGACAAAGCAGACCAGAAATGTAGGGAAAAAGTCCTTCATCAAGCTGATGAAGAAAAAAATAGAACAGAAATACAGGGGAAAGGTTCTTCATAAACCAATATGAATTATTTATATTTTGATTACCACTAGCCACTTCTTCAACGGATTGCGTTAGTTAAAGAAGCATTAAGTGATTTGACTATTAAGGCAATTTATATTAGTTATTCCATTAAAGGGAGCTTTTCTGAAATAAGGAAAGCGTCTTTCTTCATGAAAAGGGCCAGATTCTGGAATAAGACTTATTGCGCTAATGGTAGGTCATCAGTTGAGGAAGGGATTGCAAAATTACGTGTAGAAATAATCAATTATAAAAAGAGTAAGTCTGTGAAAGTGGTGACATAAATGAAAGGAATTCCACAAAGCGTAGCAAGATTGACAAATGGATACTCATGGGAACAAATTACAATTGGTCATTCAGATGTTATGACTTTTTTGTTGAAAGGCTCTACTTATAATCAATACCTTAAAATACAACCAAATAATTCTATAGAAAATCTGTATCATGAGAAAGAAAAATTAGAGTGGTTACAGGGGAAGCTTTCTGTACCAGAGGTTCTTTATTATGACAAGGATGAAGTAAACGAATACTTATTAATTACAGAAATAAAAGGTATTAACGCTTCAGATAAATCATATGAAGGAATTTTACCTTACTTAATGGAACTATTGGCATTAGGGCTAAAAACATTACATAGTTTAAGTATTGAAAGTTGCCCTTTTAATCAAAAATTGGATGTGAAAATTGAAGAGGCAAAAAGAAGGGTTGAAAATGGACTGGTTGATGAAGAAGATTTTGATGAAGTAAGAAAAGGTTTGAAAGCAAGGGAACTCTTTGAAGAACTTATTTCAAAAAAAACAATAAATGAAGATCTGGTCTTTACTCATGGTGACTATTGCTTACCAAATATTATTATTGATAAGGGGAAAGTAAGTGGTTTTATAGATTTGGGGAGAGCAGGAGTTTCTGACAGATATCAAGATTTAGCTTTGGCAATTAGAAGTATTACCTATAATTTTGGGAAGGAGTATATTCCTTTTTTTCTTAAGGAGTATGGTGTTAAAGAATTAGATGAATCAAAAATCTTTTACTATCAACTCATGGATGAGTTTTTTTAATTTAGTTAAATGATTGATGAGCTATTTTGGTAGCTCTTTCACATTTTTTAATATTCCGCAATTAGGCGCTTATCTATACAATAAGTGATCTAATTTAATGAAGTAAACAAGGAGTTTCAGTTGACTTCTTTAGTATATCAGCGTAAAATCTTTTTAAAAGAAACATGAACGGACAAACGATGTAGAGGAAGAGCAAGTACGTATCAGATTATGAGGTCCAGAGAGTCGGTGGTTGCTGTGAACCGATCCTCACCTGATACCGAATGGGCTTCTGAATCGCTTCGCTGAACCAATGAGTAGGCGTCGCCGGGTTTCTCTCTCCGTTACCAAGAGAGGAGTATCGAATGGAATTTTTTTTACCTTTCTGTACTAAAGAGTGAGTCGCTTTTTGCGATTAATAAAGGTGGTACCACGAGAACCTCGTCCTTTACTGGGCGGGGTTTTTTTGTATTTCTTAAAGGAGGTGATGGTCATGGAAGATGGTTGGTGGATCTCAAACACAAAAAATCTAAGCAAAATTATAAGGAGGATATTAAATGAAAGAGCGTGTATTAACAGGAGATCGGATTACAGGAAAACTTCACCTTGGCCATTACGTTGGAAGTCTAAAAAATCGAGTAGAGTTGCAAAATCAATACGAAACGTTCCTTTTACTTGCAGATGTACAGGCACTAACTACTCACTTTGAAAATCCAGAGTTGATCAAAGATAACTTAAGAAATGTGGCATTAGATTATTTAGCAGCAGGAATTAATCCAGAAAAAGCAACCATCTTTGTTCAATCCCTGATTCCAGAGATTGCAGAATTGACGACCTATTATTCCATGTTTATAACGGTGAATTCTCTTCGCCATAACCCTACGATTAAAGCTGAATCCAAAGAACGAGGTTACAAAGATATGTATTATGGTTTCCTTGGCTATCCTATTAGTCAGACAGCAGATATCACATTTTGTAAAGCGACGTTGGTTCCTGTGGGAGAAGATCAACTGCCTCATATTGAACAAACAAGAAAAATAGTACGTCGATTTAATCAACTTTATCAGCCTGTCTTAGTGGAACCGAAACCACTAGTGGGTGATGTCCCTCGTCTAGTTGGGCTTGATGGAAACAATAAAATGAGCAAAAGTATCGGGAATGCTATTCATTTAGATTCAACAAAAGAAGAGGTTAATGAGAAGATTAAAAAAGCGAAAACTGACCCTGCCCGAATTCATAAAATGGATCTCGGTCATCCTGAAGTTTGCCCAATCTATGCATATCATCAAGCATTTCGTAAAGAAGACTCCGAAGAGATTTATCAAAATTGTAAAAAAGGACAAATCGGATGTATGGAATGTAAAAGAAAGATCGCTCAAAGTATTAACGATTTGCTAGAGCTAATGAGAGAACGAAGAGTAGAGTATCAAAATAATCCCAAAAAGGTCGATGAGATTCTGGTGACAGGTACAGAAAGAGCACGTCTTGTGGCAAAAGAAACGATGCAAGAAGTACGAGAAGCGATGGGAATGAACTATTTTACCAATTAATTAGAGTTAACATAAATTTCAATTCAGATACTTTTATTTATCCCCTAGTATCAGCTACGTGGTATTACTCCAAATAAAGAAATATAATTAATCTTCCACAATCGGGCGCAATTCTGGAATAAGAATTGCGTCCCTTTCTTAATGAATAGGGCCATTTAATGGAATAACACTTGGCAGTTAAATTGGATATTTATGTTAAAATAATTAGAGATTGTGAAACATGTACTTAAAGTAACGAGGGAGGATAGTTTCACTAAGGGATTTATAGTTAGTTTATAAATACAATTATTTCAGGGGGGGATTTTATGCGAATTTTAACAATTATTTTCATTATTTTACTGCTCTTGTCAGGGTGTTCAAGTAAACCTTCTTTAGAATTAGTAAGCTCAACTGTTGAAATTAGAAATGACGAAGAAAGACTCGGAGGAATTGGTATTACTTCAGGAGAAGAGCAAGGTGGAATCATAGTACCTATTGCACTCAGTTATGATTTCGTTTTAAAGAATACTGGTAAAAAAACTCTTGGGGGAGCCGAAAAGCCAAATGCACAGACATATGAATTCGATGATGGAATAAAAGTTTATATTGAACCTAGTGAAAATTTGAAAGCTGTTTCAGAAGAAATAATGGGTGTTAATATTTTTATTTTTGATGAAGAAGGAAGACAGGTAGCGAAGTTAGGTACAGGGAAAACTGGTGTGCCTATTCTTGAACCAAATCAAGAAGGAGAATATACCTTTGATTTTATTTTAGGTGTGTTAGAAGAAAATCCTGAAATAAGACTTGCACCCTCATCAGAACAATTAGAAAAGTTGAAGGGATTTGCTATGGATGCAACTTTAATTGTTTCTATTAGCGATAAAGAAATCGCAAGTTTCGACCTGAGTAATTTTGATTAAGTTACCTTAAACACCTTTTTGATATACATTACTTTTATTCTTCAGCTAACGGGAGCGACGCTTGAACAGTGGGTATCGCTATTGTTAATCGACTAACGGTACAGAAGAGTTGAAGAGAGGTATTTATTAATTAAAACTAGAATTACTAAGTAAAGGAGAGGGTTTATATAAAAAAATGGATGTTTTGGACACTTGTATTAGGGATAATATTAGTCATTTTCGGCATAGTTCCTTTTGTTGTACCTTTTCCTAATAATAATCCGTTAAATTCAGGACCTGCTAATTTTTGTGAATTACTAATTTATTTGGCTTATGACGGTAAAACATGGCTCTTACCTACTGGAATAATACTTTTATTAATTGGTTTATTTTCCCTTTATAAGTTTAATCAGTAGAGTTTTCTTTAACTAAAGAATGCATTTCTTCAATAAGGAAACTTAAAATGATCTTCAGCAATCGGGCGCTTTTCTAAAATAAGGAAAGCGTCTTTCTTCATGAAAAGGGCCATTTAATTGAACAACACTTGGCAGTTGATTTGGATATTTATGTTAAAATAATTAGAGATTGTGAAACATTGTACTTAACGTAACGAGCAAGATAATTGAAAAAACATTAATCATGTTGGAGTTGTATTTTAAGGATGCTACAAGCTATGGAAAACACGACAATTAAGGGGAAGAAACTAAAAGTTAGTAAGGCACTAAAATAATCAGTTAACTTGGAGGACGGCTTTATTTGGGTAAGTCGTCTTTTTTTGTTCTAGGATGGCTATTGTATTGAACAATAGGTAAGTTTACCTGATGTTTTTATTATGACCATAAAAGTTATTCTTTTTGGTCATTCTATCATTCTACACGAAAAGAAGAATTTCTTTTCAGGCCCCATCACGGGATCCAGGACTATCCACTGTAATTTCCACTAATATGGAAGCAATCGACCTATTAAAACTCGCAGGGTAGGAAGCTGTAAAAAAAGAGAAGAAATAATATTAAGAAAATTCAAAATAATGAAGGGGTTCATTAAATTTTTGTCGAAATAAGTTTTTAAAGGGTATATCCTTTGCATATTTAAATTATAAAAAAATAGAAGGGAGGCACGTAAAGTGAAAGTTTCGGTTCCGAGTGATCATGATGTTTACCTTTTTCATGAAGGAAACCTCTTTCACAGCTACAAAATGATGGGGGCCCATATAGCAGAAAAAGATGGGCAAAAAGGTGTAAGGTTTTCTGTTTGGGCACCACATGCCAAACGAGTGTCAGTTGTAGGGGATTTTAACCATTGGAATGGAAATAACCATCCAATGAAACGGGTTGAACAGTCTGGTATTTGGAACTTGTTTATTCCAAATCTTCAAGACGGGGAAATTTATAAGTATGAAATTCATACACCAAATGGAGAAATTCTATTAAAAGCCGATCCATACGCTTTTTATTCTGAATTACGCCCGAACACAGCTTCCGTTGTTTGTAGTTTAGAAGGTTATAAGTGGAATGATTCAAAGTGGTTTACAAAAAAGAAAAAGAAAGATAGTTATCATCAGCCAATGCTCATATATGAGGTACATTTAGGCTCTTGGAAAAAGAAAGCCAACGGCTCATTTTATACATATCGTGAGCTGGCTGATGAGCTTGTCAATTATGTAAAAGACTTAGGATACACACACATTGAGATATTGCCAATACTTGAACATCCTTATGATCGTTCATGGGGATATCAAGTAACAGGTTATTATTCTGTTACAAGTCGGTACGGGACACCGCAAGATTTTATGTATTTCGTAGATAAATGTCATGAAAAGGAAATTGGTGTTATTTTAGATTGGGTACCGGCCCATTTTTGTAAGGATGAACATGGATTAGGAAAGTTTGATGGTACACCGCTTTACGAACCGACTGATGAACGAATGGCTGAACGAGTAAATTGGGGAACATACAGCTTTGATTACAGTAAACCAGAAGTGGTAAACTTTTTAATTTCAAATGCTCTATTTTGGATGGATGTTTATCATGTTGATGGTTTGCGTGTTGATGCTGTGTCTTCAATGATTTATTTAAATCATGAAGCAAATCATCAATTTGATGTCAAAAATCAGTTTGGCGGTTTTGAAAACCTAGAAGCAATTGAGTTTATCAAAAAGATAAATAAAGCCGTTTTTTCTCAATATCCCGATGCCTTAATGATTGCTGAAGAATCAACAGCATGGCCTAATGTAAGCGCTCCCGTGGATGCGGGAGGACTGGGGTTTAATTACAAATGGAATATGGGTTGGATGAATGACATGCTTCGATATATGGAAATAGATACGAGCCAACGTTCTTCTCATCAGAACTTGGTAACTTTTTCATTTTTGTACACATTTTCTGAAAATTATATTTTACCTTTATCACATGATGAAGTTGTTCACAGCAAACGCTCTTTATTAAATAAATATCCTGGTGATTATTGGAGAAAGTTTGCTAATTTGCGGGCCCTTTACGGATTTATGATAGCGCATCCCGGAAAGAAACTTCTTTTTATGGGTGGGGAGTTTGGTCAATACGATGAATGGAAAGATTTTACGGAGTTAGATTGGATGCTGTTAGATTATGACATGCATAAGAAAATGTTTGATTATGTGAAAGAATTAAACCATCTGTATAAAGAAACAAGAAGTTTATGGCGTCTTGATCATGAGCCGGAAGGGCTTGAATGGATTAATGCTGATGATCAGTCACAAAATGTGCTGACCTTTATGAGAAAAGGAAAACGAAAAGGTGATTATTGTATCATTGTTTGTAATTTCTCTGCAGATGTTTATCATGATTACCGCATTGGAGTTCCTTCACAAGGATTTTACGAAGAATTATTTAATAGTGATGCTGAGAGATTTGGAGGATCTGGTCAATTAAATCAAATGAAAATTAAAGTAGAAAAAGAGCCTTATCATAACCAACCATACAGTGCTTCTATCAAAGTTCCTCCATTTGGTGTCACAATATTAAGAAAAGTTACAAGGGTTCCAAGAAACGTATAAGAAAGGAGTTGACATAATGGTTAAAAAAGAAATGATTGCTATGCTGTTAGCTGGGGGACAAGGTACGAGGTTAAAAGATTTAACAACTAAATTAGCGAAGCCGGCCGTTCCATTTGGAGGAAAGTACCGAATTATTGATTTTACATTAAGTAACTGCAGCAATTCAGGAATAGAAACGGTTGGAGTTCTGACACAATATCAACCTTATATTTTAAATTCTTATATCGGGATCGGCAGTGCATGGGATTTAGACCGTAAGCATAGAGGTATTTCAGTATTACCGCCATATCAAGGACAAAAAGGCGGCGAGTGGTATAAAGGGACAGCAAATGCGATTTATCAAAATATCTATTATATCGATCAATATGATCCTGAATATGTTCTTGTTATTTCAGGCGACCACATTTATAAAATGGATTACTCTAAAATGTTTAAATATCATAAAGAAAAAGGAGCCGATGCGACGATTGCTGTATTAGAGGTGCCTTGGGACGAGGCAAGTCGATTCGGTTTAATGAATACAAATGCTACGAATAAAATAGTAGATTTTGAAGAGAAACCAAAAAATCCTAAGTCAAATCTCGCATCAATGGGAATTTATATATTTACTTGGAAAGTGTTAAAGCAATTTTTATTAGAAGATGAACAAAATGAACTTTCTTCAAACGACTTCGGAAAAGATATTATTCCTGCCATGCTTAATAAAGAGAAAAAGTTGTATGCTTATGAATTCCAAGGATATTGGAAAGATGTCGGCACGATTAAAAGCTTATGGGAAGCAAATATGGATCTTTTAAGTGACAATCCGGAGTTAGACATTAATGATCCAACTTGGAAGATTTACTCTGTAAATCCCAATCAACCACCTCAATATATTGCACCAGAGGCAAGGGTTAAACGCTCTCTTGTTAATGAAGGATGTCTAGTTTACGGAAATGTTGAAAACTCAGTCCTTTTTTACGGGGTATATGTTGGACTAGGTTCAACAATTAAAGAATCTATTATTATGCCGGACGTTAAAATAGGAGCGAATGTAACGATTAAGAAAGCTATTATCGCAAGCGGTACAGTAATTGAAGACGGATCAGTAATAGGAGATGACTCAGGTGAAATTACATTATTTGTGGAAGACCATCGGATTGCAGTAGATTCAACCGTAATAAGCCGTTAGCATAGAGAAAGTTTACAGGAGGAAAGGAGAATGTTTGATGGAGCGAATAATGGGAGTGATTAATTTAGGAAATGAAAAAGATTCACTGGGAGACTTAACAAAACACCGATGCCAAGCTTCTGTACCTTTTGGCGGTCGTTATCGATTAGTAGATTTTACTCTATCAAATTTTGTGAAATCAGGGGTGCGTAATGTTGGAGTATTTGCTAGAAATTATTATCGTTCCCTTCTTGACCATTTAGGATCAGGAAAAGAGTGGGATTTAGATCGCCAAAAAGATGGATTGTTTATTATGCCTTATTATTCAAATGAGTCATATAAAGGAGATATTCAGCATTTTTATGATAATCTTCCATATTTTGAGCGGAGTAAAGAAGAATATATTCTTGTCACACAAGGGAGTATTGTGTGGAATATTGATTTTAGGCATGTATTTGAAGAACATAAAAAACAAGGTGCAGATATCACTTTAATATATAAAGATTATATTCAGGAAGAGAAAGCGGTTTATCATACACTTGATGTTGATGAAAATGAACGTGTCCAAGCTGTAGATCTTGAGAAAATAGTCAATCAAGGGGACAATGTATTTCTAAATACGTATTTAATGAAGAAATCGTTGTTTATTGATTTAATGAAAGAAACATATGAGCAAGGAAACTATGATTTTTTTACAGATGCGATAAGAACTAATTTAGAAAGTTATCATGTTCAAGGGTTTCATTTTAAAGGCTATATGCCGTTTATTCATTCCGTTGAAAGTTTTTATAATCATAGTATGAATTTATTAGATGAAAATGTCCTGCAGCAATTATTTTATAACCATGGTTTTATTTATACAAAAGTAAATCATGGACCGCCGGCTAAATACTTACAAAGTTCACAAGTAGTAAACTCTCTTATTGCAAATGGTTGTTCGATTGCAGGGACAGTTGAAAACAGTATTTTATTCAGAGGTGTTAAAGTACACAAAGGGGCCATTATACGAAACAGTATTATTATGCAAAAAGGAGAAATTGGTGAAGGAGCTCTTTTAGAAAATGTTATTCTTGATAAAGATGTGAAAGTATCAAAGGACCGGATTTTAAAAGGTGATGAAATCCCTACTGTTTTTGCCAAATCAAGTCATCTTTAGATCATAGGAGTGTTTGAAATGAATGTATTATTTACAGCATCTGAAGCAGTCCCTTTTCTAAAAACGGGAGGTCTTGCTGATGTTATTGGTGCATTACCAAAAGAATTAAAAAAACAAGGTGTAAATGCACAAGTAATCTTACCGAAATATGGGAATATTCCAAAACAATTTAAAGAAAAAATGGTTCATAAAACGAGTATTACTGTTCCAGTTGGTTGGCGTAATCAGTTTTGCGGGATTGAGTATTTAGAGTTTGATGGCATTGCATTTTATTTTATTGATAATGAATATTACTTTAGACGTGGTGATGGTGTCTACGGGTTTTATGATGATGGAGAGCGATATGCCTATTTTTGCCGAGCTGTTCTGGAGGCAATGCCGTATTTAAGTGAAAAGCCAGATATAATACATTGCCATGATTGGCAAACGGGAATGATTAGTGTGTTAATGAGAGCCCATTTCCGAAATCATCCGTATTATCAAGGAATTAAAACGATGTTTACGATACACAATTTGCGCTATCAAGGGGTTTTTCCAAAGGGAATTCTTCATGATTTGTTAGATTTAAGTGAGCTTTACTATTATCCTGATGGTCTAGAGTTTTATGGGAATGTAAGCTTTATGAAGGCTGGGCTAGTATATTCAGACATCGTTACTACGGTTAGTCCGACATATGCACAAGAAATTCAGATGCCTGATTATGGTGAAAGGCTTGATGGTTTATTACGAAAACGAAGTCACGAGCTTAAGGGAATCGTAAATGGAGTCGATTATGCTCTTTATAATCCGGAGACAGATCCATATTTATTTTCAAACTATACAAAGTACTCGTACGAAGAAAAACGAATGAATAAACTTGGGCTGCAAGAAAAAGTTGGTCTTCCTGTAGACGACATGAAACCATTGATTGCTGTCATTACACGATTGACGGATCAGAAAGGAATTGATTTAATTCTCCATGTACTTCAGGACATCTTAGTTTTAGACTTACAATTAATCATACTGGGTACCGGAGAGAGAGAGTATGAAAACAGTTTAAAAGAAGCTGCATGGCAGAGTCCTAATAAATGCTCCGTTCACATTTATTTTGATGAAGGCTTAGCGCGTCAAATTTATGCAGCGTCTGATTTGTTTTTAATGCCATCTCAATTTGAACCTTGTGGCATTAGTCAACTATTGGCATTGCGCTATGGAAGTTTGCCAATCGTTCGAGAAACTGGGGGGTTAAAAGATACTGTACAACGATATAACCAAAATACAAAGGAGGGTGCTGGCTTTAGTTTTACAAATTATGATGCACATGACATGCTTTATACGATTAAGCAGGCGGTAGAACTTTATCATCAAGATAAAGATACTTGGTCAGATCTTGTTTGGAAAGCGATGAGTAAAGATTTTAGCTGGACTGCCTCAGCTAAGGAGTACAAGGAGGTTTATAGAAGCTTAATGAACCTCCCGCCACTTAGCTAACGCTTAAGTGGGGGATTCCTGCATAACTTCAATTTTCAAAGAACGTGTACTCAATAATTATATATTTTGATATGAATTTGTGTTCTGGAAGTGATGAAGATTCATCTCCTCCTTACTGTTGGGCTACGCTAGAAGCGGTACTCCTGCTTGGGTGATAATACCCTCAACTTCAAAAGGAGTTTCCTGTACGTTATCTCCAGGACAAGCTTCTTTAGCTTGGCATGAAGAGCACCACTATCCCATATAAAAATCGCATTATCAAAGTAATACAATATGTATGGAATTGGCTTATCGAAGTTCGCTAAGCCAATTTTTTGAAAAATAAGGAATAATTACAGAAGCTTTATTCAAAGGATGCTTTTGTATTATAAGGTTAACCAGATTTTACTGGTTGATCTTTTTTATGTAGGGCCTATTATATCAATAGCCAGGGTAGGACGAAGTGAGCCTTGGATGTTGAAGCATCCGGGTAAAGGACGTATAGTCATAGCCTACAATTTTAAGTTGCTCAGGTACATGAATATTGGTTTTTTGAGCGTGGGTGTACATGGCGTATGCCAACATCGTGTTTCTTTCCCGATATAGCCACTATTATTAATGACGCGTGACACAGTCGTGACGGACACGCCAGCCTCTTTTGCAACATCTTTTATACTTACCATAGTGATCTCCTTTGTATAAGAATTCCAAAACATATGGAAATGTTCTCTATTTTTAAATAGCAGAAAGTTACAGGAAAGAACAAGAAAAAGTATTTCGATTTCTAGATAATTCGATAAGGTCGTTAAAAGTGTAACATAAAAGTGGTAACGAATGACACGTGAATTCTCAGAATGGGATAGGGAAAATAAGGGGGATTATCTGTATTTTATGAATTTACAACATAGATTTATAGCGATTCACCTATATTAATGACAATGTCTACAAGAAAATATGGTAACGTATTCATGTTTTTATGGATTTTTCGCTAGAAAAAGTGAATTTATGAATAGTTAAAATAGATTTTTTTCTAATAAAAACCAATAATAACAAGGTTTTTTACGTATATAGTTATAAAATACTATGATTTAATTATATGGAAACGTTTGACATACAAGAGTTTGTGCCTGTATACTTTGTGTAAGCCCTTTCAAACAGATCTGTAAATTTCACATTTCCTTTGTAAGGTTGCTAGTTTTACAGATGAGATTTTTATCAATGGCGGCGAGAAGGTCATGACATCAAGGCTTTATCCGGGGCAAGCGTCTACTGGTATTAAGTTTTTCGCTCAAGGGATTGCTTTGATTAAAAGCTTGAAAAAATGGAACTTGCGTAAAAGTATTGGATTTGAAACAGCTCAAAACGTTGATTGTACGAACGTGTAAATGGGTAAACCATAGTTCGGCATGATGCCGTACTATGGTTCAATCATTTAGGTGTTCTAAATGATTGGTAGATATTGCTTTCATTTGCTTATTCACGTAATCATTTTCAAAAACGCTTACATGAAAACTCAAAAATGAAAGCGTTTCTATAGAATATTTTAAGGAGGAAGAGGGTATGAGAGAAAGGAAGTTCCGGAAATGGATCCTATTGTTTATGGCTGTTTTACTAGTTAGCCAGCCATTTTTGATGTATCCAGTTTCAGCTGAAACGCCTGTTCGTGATCAGTTTCCGACAGAAATTGAAAATCCTGGTTTTGAAACAGGAGATTTAACAGGGTGGACCGTTGTCCAAGGAGGTGCTTTTGGGCCGGAAAGTATATCTGATGAGAAGACGTGGTTGGATGAAGACATTCCATTTGATCAAGAAGGAGACTACTTTCTAAATGGATGGGCGTACCCTGAGCAGGAAACAGGGATCTTGCGTTCATCGACCTTTACGTTAGATGGGTCAGGCTGGATTACTTTTAAATTAGGGGGAGGTGTTGATCCTAAGCTTGTTCATATCAATATTTATGATGCCGATTCAAAGGAGCTCCTCGCTCAATACGGAAATACAAAGTTTTGCGATTGTCATTTCCCCAATACTGAAGAAGAAATGAACCTAGCAAATCTTGTACAATATAAAGCAGATCTAACCCCTCATCTTGGCAAAAATCTATATATAGAATTAGTAGATAATGCCGTAGAAGAATGGGGACTGCTGTTTGCAGATGCCTTCTTTACGTATTATGAAGAGGCTCCGACAGTTGGAGTAGAGGCTATTTCTTTGTACCCGGCAATACCTGAAGAAAAAGAGGCTCCCGAAGAAACAGAAGTACCAAAAGAGGAAGGAGCTGAAGAAGCAGTGCCTGAAGAGGAAGAATCACGAGAAGAAACAGAAGAAGAAACAAAAACACCAAAAGAAAATGAAACGAATGATAATATGCCTGGAGATTATTATGATGAAGCGTTTCGACCACAGTTTCATTTCACACCAGAAAAAAATTGGATGAATGATCCAAATGGAATGGTGTACTTAGATGGAGAATATCATTTGTTTTATCAACATAACCCGACCGATAAAGTATGGGGGCCGATGTATTGGGGTCATGCGATTAGTACAGACCTCGTTAATTGGGAGCATATGCCGATTGCTCTGTACCCAGATGAAAATGGCTTTATTTGGTCAGGAAGTGCGGTTGTCGATGAGAATAATACAAGCGGATTTGGCGATCGTAGCGGGCCGCCGTTAGTCGCAATCTTTTCGTATGAGTTAGGCAATGATAACCAAACGGTTGGTTTAGCGTACAGTAACGACAAAGGCAGGACATGGGAAAAATATGAAGGAAATCCTGTCATCGATATGCCGGAAGAAGCGAAAGTGACTAATGGCGGAGACGGTGTGTTCAGAGACCCAAAAGTATTTTGGCATGAGGAAAACAATGAGTGGGTCTTTGTCATCGCAAGCGGTAAACAAGTGGATCTCTATACGTCGCCAAATTTAAAAGAGTGGACAAAGGTCAGCCGCTTTGAAAACCCAGCGGTAAATGGAGATCTTGGTATATGGGAATGCTCCGATCTGTTGAAGATGCCGGTTGAAACGGAGAAGGGAATTCAGGAAAAATGGGTTCTCATTACAAGTGTGGCGAATGGTCCGACGGGTGGACAAGGAATCGGCTACTTTATTGGTGAGTTTGATGGCGAGAGTTTCATTCCAGATGAAGAGGAGATCAAGTGGCTTGACTATGGAGCCGATATTTATGCAGGTGTGACATGGAGCAACACACCAAATGATCGTCCGATCTTGCTTGGATGGATGAGTCCGCCAAAGTATGCGGGAGATACTCCAACTGATCCGTGGAGAAGTGCGATGACACTGCCTCGAGAGCTAAGACTAGAAACAACGGATGCAGGGATTCGCTTAGCGCAAGCTCCAGTAAATGAGTTAGATTCGTTACGCGGAGAAAACGTGAGCTGGACGAATGAGACAGTAGAAAGTACAAATACTCTATTATCCGAAATTGAAGGGGATACGTTAGAGATCATCGCAGAAATTGACCTTGAGCAAACGACTGCGAATGAAGTAGGCTTTCATGTAAGAAAAGGCGATTCAGAGTATACTGCGATTGGCTATCAACAGGATAAGAAAGAAGCCTTTGTCGACCGACGTCAGTCGGGAATCGTTGATTTCCATCCTGATTTTGCAGCCAAGCATACGGCTTCGTTAGAATCGAATAACGAGACGCTAAAGCTGCATATGTTTGTGGATCGTTCGTCTGTTGAAGTGTTTATTAACGATGGTGAGGTTGTCTTTACGGAACAAATCTTTCCTGATCCAAACAGCAAAGGGTTAGAATTGTTTGCGGATGAAGGCACGATTCATCTGAAGAATCTAGAAATCTATCAAGTCAATCGAGCTCATTTTACACCAGGTTATAAAAATGACTTTAAACGAAGCTATGGCTATGATCCTAGTGAAATTGATGTCGAGAGCTTACCGACAAACATTGAAAATCCAAGCTTTGAAACAGGGGACCTAACGGGGTGGATTACGCATGGCAGTGCCTTTAATGGGGTTGTATCGGATGAAACTCAATTTTGGGGTGGACCGTTTCAACAAGAAGGTACGTACCATGTGTGGGGTTTTGCAGGTGCCGACAATGATGACCGTTCAGACATCCGTACAGGGGTGATGAAATCGAGCTTATTTAAGTTAGATGGAAATGGAACTATTAGCTTCCTAGTAGGGGGCGGCCAAGATGAAAACAATCTCTACGTTTCATTGGTGAAGGCAAAAACGGGAGAAGAGTTATTTAAAACGACTGGCCGAAATACAGAGCAATACCGGAGAGTGTCATGGAATGCGTCCGAATACTTGGGGGAAGCGGTGTTTATTCAAGTCGTTGATCAGCATTCCGGCGGCTTTGGTCACATTAATGTCGACGACTTTCGTGTGCTGAATTCCAATGAGGATATCATACCGAACGAGATTGAAAATCCGGGCTTTGAAACAGGAGATTTAACGGGTTGGACCGTATTGGAAGGAACGTATGATGACGATGATGTAACATCAGAAGTCGATTACTGGCATCCTGAACCCATTAATAAAGCTGGCGAATACCACCTTTGGGGAAAAGATGATAAGACGGCAAAAATCAAATCTAGTCACTTTGTTTTAGCTGGTACGGGTGCGATTACCTTTTTAATCGGTGGAGGAAACGACCTTGAAAATCAATATGTTGCCTTAATGAGGGCCTCTGATGATCAAGAATTAATGCGTCAAACAAATGAGTGGTTTGATGATTCTGAGAACTACCACCGTGTTACGTGGGATGCCTCTAAATACATTGGAGAAGAGCTGTATCTGTTAATCGTCGATAACGATGATTCTGGCGACTGGTCCCATATTAATGTCGACGATTTTAACGTCTTGCATCATGGTCCTGTCTCCTATTGGTCCTTTGATGAAGGAGCAGGAACAAATGCCTTAGATGAAATCAGTGAAATCGAAGACCATATTGACTATATCTTTCATGATGCCGTGGACAAACCGTCATCCGATCCGCTTTGGAGAGAAGGGATTGTTGGCAGCGGTTTGCTGTTTGATGGGTATTCTACTTATATTGAAAGAGAAGCAAGTGAGTTTGCCCAAATCACAGATGCCCTGACGATTGAAGCTTGGGTTGCTCCAAGAGCATATGAATGGGGAAATGAAGGCAAAAAGTCGATGATTGTGAACCAGCATGATGCCAGCAAAAATGAAGGCTTTGCGTTAGGAATGGGCAGACATGGAAGCTGGTCGATCGAAGTTGGCATGAATGGGGAATGGATTGAGCTTTGGGCAGATAAAGATAAGCCGCTGGAAAAGTTTAAATGGTCCCATATCGTTGCCACATATGATAAAGAAAAGAGTGAGCTCACGTTGTATTTAAATGGTGAGAAAGTAGGAACGACCAAAACTCCGTTACATGCCAATATCACGCCATCCAATGAACCGCTTATTATAGGGAAGCATAATCATCCAGCCATTATCAATGGGACGTTTTCAGCAAATATGTTTAATGGCTTAATGGATGAAGTGAAAATTCATACTGCTTCCTTTAGTGCAGAAAAGGTAAGCGAAATTTACAAAGAATATGTGGACACATTTGAAAACGGTGAGCATCCAACGCCGAATGTAGCCATGGACCGCAGCCGTTTTGACGGAGACCGTCATCGTCCACAGTATCACTTTATTTCGCCTGAACATTGGATGAATGAGCCGCATGCGCCGTTTTATTTTAAGGGAAAATACCATATCTTTTATCAGCATAACCCGCAAGGACCATATTGGAACCATATTCACTGGGGACACGCCGTTAGTGATGATATGATCCACTGGGAGGATATGCCGATAGCCTTAGCGCCAGAAGGGGGTTCTGTGACCCCGGATGGAGTATGGTCAGGGGATGCGACGTTTGATGAAGATGGTCTGCCGGTGTTATTGTTTACCGCTGGTGATGATAGTAAAGTTCCTAACCAAATGACAGGTCTTGCAAGAAGTACATTTGCCAAAGACGGAGATATTAACTTGCCAGATTGGGAAATGAATGATGAGCCTGTAACGGTTCAAGCACCAAATTTACACGCCGAGGAAGGCGAAGTTTGGTACGGACAATTTAGAGACCCATATGTGTGGCAGGAGGGAGATACATGGTATCAATTAGTCGGTTCTGGGATTCGAAATGGCGACAAAAGTGTAGGCGGAACAGCGCTGCTTTATACGTCAACCGACTTAGAAAACTGGACATATGAAAAGCCGTTTTTGGTTGGGGATTACGAGAACTATCCTGAGACCGGACAAGTTTGGGAGCTGCCTGTATTCTTACCGTTAAAAGACGAAGAAGGACATGACACAGGCAAACATGTGTTATTAATTAATCCATGGTATGAAAGCTACAGCCCGCACAACATCAAATATGTCTGGCATTGGATCGGAACGTGGGATAAGGAAAACTTAGAGTTTACTCCTGATCACACGGAGCCGAGAATATTCGATAAGGGTGAGCATTTCACCGGTCCAAGTGGATTTGTCGATCATGATGGACGTTCGATTTTGTTTAGCATTGCTCAAGGCAGACGATCGGAGCAAGCACAGCATGATGCTGGTTGGGCTCATAATGCCGGACTGCCATTAAGCCTGACGTTGCGTGATAACAATCAACTTGGAATCGAACCTATTAAAGAGCTGCAAGAGCTTCGAATGGAGCAATTAGCTTCCTTTAAAAATACGAAGATCTCAAAAGCAAATGAGCTCTTATCAGATGTTCAGGGAGATCTATTAGAGATTATTTTAGAAGTAGACAATAAAAATGCGAGTAAATTTGGAATCAAAGTAAGACGCAGTGAAAATGGAGAAGAGGAAACACGGATCTATTATGACTACGAGAATTTCATGTATTCGATTGATCGAAACAAATCTAGTTTAGATCCCGATGTTCGGAAAGGAATCCAAGGAGATGTCATGGATTTGGATGGAGAAAATTTGAAACTCCACATTTACTTAGACCGATCAATGGTCGAAGCGTATGCAAATGGCTATAAGAGTCTGACATCAAGAGTGTACCCGACGCGCTCGGATGCGCTTGGACTAGAGCTGTGGAGTGAAAAAGGTGAAGTGAAGATTAAGTCAATGGAAGTGTGGGAGCTGGGTTCTGCTTATGGAGAAACGGTTCCAGCTTATTGGCCTGACGTGAAACAAGCTCCGGATTCGATTGACTTGCCAAATCATGATTTCCAAACGGGAGATTTAACGGGCTGGATCACAGAAGGCAATGCGTTTTCAGATGAACATATTACCGATCGTTACGATTGGGGCTGGGGCGGTCCGTTTAATCAAGCTCATACAGATGTTGATATGAACCATTATCATTATTGGGGTTTCCATCCTGATCAAGGAGGAGATGGGGCAACAGGGGTCATGAAGTCGCAAAACTTTATTTTAGGCGGCAATGGCCAAATTGACTTCTTAGTAGCAGGAGGAAACATTCCAGACCAGCTTTATGTCGCATTAGTGAGGGCGTCTGATGATGAATATATCATGAAAGCTACTGGTCACAACTCGGAACAATATCGCAGAGTGCGTTGGGATGCATCTGAGTATATTGGCGAAGAATTGTATTTGAAAGTAGTGGACCAAGCAACAGGCGGTTGGGGACATATCAACTTCGATAACGTAAATGTTCCAGTTGACCCGAGTACTCAATTTGATTTAACTGGTTTAGAAGAAAAGCAAGTAGAAGAACAAGGAGAAGAGAAGAAAGAAAAGCCAGGAAAGGGAAAAGGGATTTTTCAAAACATACTAGAACGTATTCCATTCCAGTTTGACGTACCAAAAGGAAATAAGTAGCAAGCAGCATAAAAAGCTGGAGAAGTAAGCAGTGCCTTACTTTTATGATGTGAAATGGATGATCGGGGATGAAAAGGAATAAATAGAAGAGAGAAAGATTTTTGTTTTTCTATCCGAAAGAAGTTTCACAATCGGGCGCTTTTCTGAAATAAGGAAAGCGTCTTTCTTCATGAAAAGGGTCATATTTTGGAGTAGGACTAATTGAACTAACTGTCAGGAAAGTTGAAGAATAGATTGGATATTTGTGGTGAAATATTCCATGTTTATGGGTTGGGTATTTTATAGATCATGTGCCTTTGGTAAAAAGCTCAAATAAGGTATTTTAGATGACAAAGGAAACAGTATAAAATTTAATATAGTAGCTATGACACCATTACTGTTTCCAATATCAATTGGGGGCACTATCAACTTAAAGAGTTAAAAATCGGGAGACCATTTCCTTTTATTCAACAGGATCCTTCCAGTATTTTAATATCCTAAATATGACTATTTTCCATGCTAATCGAAATACCTTTCCGACTGCAGATCTTGTAGATCACTTGATTTCGGGTCATGACACCAGGTGTTTTTAAACCGTTGTATCCTTTCAACAAGCATACTAATAATACTACCAGTAAAAGCACTTTTTATGACATCCGATGGATAATGCAATCCTAACCAAATTCGCGAAAAGCCTGTAATAATAGAAAAAGCTGTCATGATCGTACCAAGGAAACGATCACGGAATAGAATAGAGGTCGATACCGCAAATACTAGTAAAGTATGCTTACTTAAAACGGTTGAATCATTTTTTGAAGGAAGAAGAATACCCACTCGATGCTTCATGTAAGGACGTGGTTTAAAGCAAAACGCTTTAATAATTGTATTAATCAAGATTCCAACCAGAACTGAAATCAAAACATTTACGGTCATTTTTTTGTTTTTAAACCACGTGAATACGAGCACACCCATATATACATATCGTATTTTATTTGAAATAAAAATCATAAGCGCATCTAATGGGGGAAAGTGGCCAGCAAGTCGATTGATCGCTTTGAATATTTTGTAGTCCATGATGTTCTCTCCTTAAAAATAGATAGTCATACTTTTCCCCAACTGATTTTTAACATGTAAAAAGATCAATTAAACATTTACAATTTAGTTGAATAAGAAAAATAATTTAATTAATTAATTAAATTTTGGCTTGTTCTTTTGCTTTTTTATGCGTAGATAATATTTTCATTAAAGCGAAGACATAAAGGGGAGGACTATGGAAATCACTATTAGACAAGTAGATAGGCAAGAAGTTTGGGAATTGAGGCATAAGGTTATGTGGCCAGATATGCCCTTTGACTATATAAAATTGGAAGACGATGATTTAGGTATTCATTATGGTCTTATTAAAGGGGATATATTGATATCTGTCATCTCACTTTTTATAAAAAGTTTGGTTTACAAGTGACAAACTCCAGTTTTATAAAAGAAGGGAAATCCTACGTTATAATGGAGAAATTTTTGTAGTCAATGATTAAAGGGTAGATAGCTTAAGAATCACTCTAAGTAATGGGAGCTTTCTTCAATAATGCAACATAAAATGATCTTCCACAATCGGGCGCTTTTCTGAAATAAGGAAAGTGTCTTTCTTCATGAAAAGGGCCATTTAATGGAGGAACAGGTTCTATTTGTTGTTATAAAAAATCTCTACTCAGGGGATATTTTTATGTTAATTATATATTGACACTCGATATATTATATCTCATACTATGGGTAACGATATGTTGTCAGTCGATATATTGGAAGTCATTATATTTTAGGGGTGATAGCTATGAATCCTTTATCTGAATCTACATATTTAGTTTTATTAGCCCTATATCATGAACCTTTGCACGGTTACGGAATTATTAAAAGTATAGAAAAAGTTAGTGAGGGTGCCTATATTATAGCCCCCGGAACTCTTTATGGGGTTTTGAAAAATTTGCAGAAACAAGGGTTAATTGAAACAGTAAAAGAAGAAAAAAATCACCGCAAAAAGAAGACATACTGTATTACAGAACAGGGCAAAGAGACATTACGAGCAGAGTTTCATCGATATGAAAATATTATTTTTTTTACGAAAAAAATAATGAAAGAAAAGGAGCTTTGAAATGTTTAAAAAAAACACTGCAAAAAAGAAGCACAAATTCAAAAAGTTTACTAATTTTGCTGATGAAGAACGTTGGTTACAAAATATGTTACAAGATGGTTGGATACTTGAAAAGTACGGATACGAGGATGAAGATGGTTGCACGTATGTGTTCAAACCCATTGAAAATAAAGAACAACAAAATATTATTTATAAAATTGACTACCGGGAGTTTGATAAAAAAGAAGATTTCCTAGAATATAAAGCTATTTTTGAAGATGATGGATGGACGGTACTTTCGAAAAATAAATGGTATTCCAAACATATATTTTGTGCGGAATCAAGAAGTTCAAACCTGGATATTTTCTCTGATACAGAATCTTATAAAGGACGAGAAAAGCGAAAGATACACAATTCCCTTATATCAGCTATTACTGGTTTTGTTGGTTTTACAATCTTAACAATTCTTTATGGCATATTTGAAAAACCTGTTTTTGGAGGAGTGGGACTTCTTTTCTTAATTTCCAGTTTGAAATTTATGGTCGATTACTTTAGACATAGAAAAGCTCTTAGATCACTAGTGTAATTTAAGCATTATTACACATGTTATTCTTTTTGTAGATTAATAAAGTGGATCAAAGTGATTTTATTCACCAATCGGGCGCACAAATTGAACAAGTGAGCAAGAGTTGAGCAACAAGTAATGTTGACTCAGCTCTTTTTATTTAATTAATGGGGCAGTAGAGTTGAACAAGAGAAAGGGGTTTTAAGTACATTTGTGGAATTCGTAATAAATGTAAGTAACCGACACTTTCAAAGAGGGGGGAAATTGTTGAGAAGATTTATTATATTTTTAACCGCTATGTTATTTGTGATTCCAGGTTGTAACACTACTGAAAAAGTGGAGGGAAATGTACAGATAGCGAATGATTACTTAGAAGAACACGGATATAATGTTTTACGCCATATAAATGAGGATAGTTTTTTATTGACCGAAGGAATGGTTAGTCAACTTCCAGATAAATTGAGCTGTTCAGTGCAAGAATTCACTGCAAGTGATCATATTGGTAAGGAAATGGTAGTGGAATACTTCAGCATCAGTAACCATCCTTTTGATATTGAACATGAAGAAACAATGGTATCTGTTATTATTTCAGATGGAAAAGCGATTGGGGGAAACTCTTACAATCCTGTTGAAAAAGGTATGAGAGGAGAAAACGGAATATTTTCTTTAGATGGAAGTAAACAATATTAGATTAATAATCATTTGTTATTGAACAATCGGGCTTTTCTGAAATAAAGGAAATGGCCTTTCTTCTTGAAAAGGCAGGTTTATTTAAGAATTTATTTACTATGAAGGGGTTTTGTAATGAAGTTGAGAGTGTTTTTGGGTATTTTTCTTTTAATTATTTTGACGGCTTGTTCAGCATCCGCACAAACTGTTGTTTCTGATAAAGCAATCTTTTATGGCGAGGGAGAATATTGGAAAGTTAAGTACATTTTTAATTCAGAACTATATGATGATGAAAAAGTAAATTGGGTTGAACTCGAATTGAAAGATTTAGAGCTTTCTGAGGAAGACATAAACAAAATTGATATCGAGATTGAAAGTAGGGACAGTTTGATTACAGGAAATGTAGGGGAAATGGAAACAAAAATTGAGGGTAACGTTATTTCATTTTTAATTGGTACTGTTAATTTTGAGACATATAAAGAGGATAAATTTAAAATTACGATAAAATTCAAAGATAAACAAGATGTAATCAAGTTAAAGTTATAACGATGATCTCATGTTTTTGTTACTCCGTTATCGGGCGCTTTTCTGAAATAAGGAAAGCGTCTTTCTTCATGAAAAGGGTCATATTGTAGAGGAACGTTATCACGTACTCATGTAAAAAAGTAATTGAGATTATGAAGGTTTAGCATTATTAGATACAACAATAATTATAGCAATGATAAACTGGTCATAATATTCTTAGGGAGATGTATATGAATAAATTTTGGAGAGTGCTAGGTTCTTTTATTATCTCTTTATTCGCAATTTTACTTAGTCTAATATCCAATACTGATCTTGTTAGTGGTGGACGTACAGGCTTAAAAACAGAGAAAATCGAAAAGAATATAGAAAAATTAAAACAGTTCTCATGGTTTGAAGAATTGTATGAAAACGAACAACATCATCGCTCTTTTTTTGTAAGCCTAAAAGTCAGAAAATATTTAGAAAGTTCTATTCGTGTATACCGACTTAAAAGGAGTAAGAGGGAACAGGAAAAGTTTATTCATTTATTAGAAGAAGTAGCTGAACTTCGTATAAAGAAAAAGTAGAATAGTTTATTCCACAATCGGGCGCTTTTCTGAAATAAGGAAAGCGTCTTTCTTCATGAAAAGGGCCAGATTGTGGAGTAACATATATTAGGTAGTAGACTAAATACTGCGCAGCAAAAAAGCCGGCGATTACCAGATTTTCCAAAATCGAATTACTCAATTGTATCCCAATGAGGATTCCAAACTACTTCCCATAAGTGACCATCTGGGTCTTGAAAGTGACCTGAATATCCACCCCAAAAAGTGTCGTGAGTGGGATCAGTTATAGTTGCTCCTGCCTGTTTTGCTTGTTCCATTATTTCATCAACTTCGGCTTTACTATTATCATTGTGACCTAATGTAAATTCGGTAGTGCTTGGTGCAGATAAGGAAACTTTTGCTTCATGAGCGATATCTTTTCGATTCCAAATGGCAAGTTTTAATCCAGGTTGTAATTCAAAAAAAGCAACTGCGCCATTTTCAAATTCTTCACCGATTATGCCTTCTGTGGGAAGACCAAGACCATCACGATAAAAAACTAAAGATTTTTCTAAATTATCTACACCTAAAGTAATTACAGTAACTCGTGGTTTCATAAAATGGGCCTCCTAAACTGATTTTTAAGTAAATTATATCAGTTTATGATTAGGAGAAAAATTAAAGAATTATGCACAGTACAACGATACTATTCAATAGAAAAAGGATCTTCAGCAATCGGGCGCATTTCTGGAACAAGAAATGTGCTCTTCTTCATGAATTGTGCCATATTGTGGAGCAATGCCTTTAAAGAAAAGTTGAGGAACAAGGAATTATCAGGTTGTACTTTAGTTATATAAAGTGATAAAGCGCCAAAGTTACAAACCAAAAGGAGAAGGTATTTATGATGGTAGAGCTAAAGTATTTTGAGCGTTCTGATTTCAAACAACTTATCAAATGGATTGATTCACCTGCATTCTTACTTCAATGGGGAGGTCCAGGGTTGGATTCCCCCTTGAATGATACTCAATTAAAAAAGTACATTGAAAATGCCAATAATGAAAACGCAGAAACTATGGTTTATAAAGTAATTGATAATGAAACTGGTGAAACTATTGGTCATATCTCTTTGTATAATATTGATAGAAAAAACAAATCTGCAAGAGTTGGAAAAGTATTAGTCGGTGATAAAAACACAAGAGGTAAAGGACTAGGTCAGCAAATGATTAAGGAAATTCTTAAAATCGCATTTGATGAACTTCAACTACATAGAGTTAGACTTGGGGTATTTGACTTTAATGTTTCTACTATTGCCTGTTACGAAAAAGCAGGATTTATAAAAGAGGGTTTACTTCGAGATTTAAGAAAAAATGGTGATGAATACTGGAGTTTATGGGAAATGAGTATTTTAGAAAACGAATGGTTTTTATAAGAACGTTTTATTTATTTTCAATATCTTGCCTAATACCTTCTGCTTTTGCAAGGTAAAATCTATATTCTTGACTTTGCTTCTCTTGGGCTATTACCAAAAATTCAATAAAATCACCAAAATTGAATTTAGGAAATTTACCACTTCCAAATATAGTTGTGAATTTCACCATTTACTTGAAAAAACGCTTCTCCACGAAGAATAGAGAAGGCTAAGAAATATACTTTCTACACGCGATGATGGCGGCACCTGTATGCTGTCTCCCAGCGGTCGTATATAAATATTAAAGTTAAGGGGACGATGTAACGCAAGGCCATTAATAAGTGGTTCCATTTATGAAAAATCAACCAGCCTTTACTGTAAGCAAATAAAGAGAAGAAAATGCCTAAACTAGCAATCATAGCAAGTGCTAGCGGTTTTGCCCAATTACGGATTCTAGGTAAAATGAGTGCACAAATTATTGCTAAGA
>NZ_JAWRVK010000035.1:0-47424 GCF_036663575.1 Halalkalibacter flavus | reverse complement strand
ATGAGCGAAGCCGCCGTAATGTTTTAAGCCATTTAGGAGCGGTCTACTCCTAAAAGGCGCACGGCGAGTGTAGCCATTGCAAGCATGTTCGCACGAATATGTAAAAAACATGTACCTTGCTTGTTGATAAACCAAGCATGTTCGCACATTTAAGGCAAAGAGGGACCTTACCTCTAAATAAGGAACAAGTCAGGAGTGAAATCTCATGAATAAAAAAGCTATCCCTTTAATGATTCAAGGTACACATTCAGATGCTGGAAAGAGCGCTCTCGTTACCGCTTTATGCCGGATATTTGCTCAAGATGGATATAAAACAGCCCCTTTTAAATCACAAAATATGGCTTTAAATTCTTATATTACTGTGTGCGGAAAAGAGATTGGTCGTGCACAAGGGGTACAATCTGAAGCGGCGGGTGTTGAAGCGACAACGGATATGAATCCAATCTTGATTAAGCCAAGTGGAGAATCTCAATCTCAAATAGTAGTTCATGGAAAGCCTTATAAAAATATGCAAGCTGGGGCATATCGGCAAGACTTTTTTCAAAAAGGATTAAACTTAATCCGAGATTCTTACGATCGGTTGTCTAATCAGTATGAGCGGATTGTTATTGAAGGGGCAGGCAGCCCTGCTGAGGTTAATTTAAATGACCGCGAACTTGTGAATATGCGTGTTGCACAAATTGCTAATGCACCAGTGATTTTAGTTGGAGATATTGAAAGGGGAGGAGTGTTCGCTAGTTTAGTCGGAACATTGCAACTTCTTTCAAAAGAAGATCGTAAAAGAGTTATCGGTGTGATTATAAATAAATTTAGAGGAGACGTATCTTTATTGGAGCCAGGCCTTACTTGGTTTGAGGAATATACGGGTCTTCCTGTCTTGGGTGTTGTTCCATACATAGATGACTTAATGATTGAGGCGGAAGATTCAGTTGTTTTAAACACTTACTCAACTAAAGTGGATTCATCTAAAGAACTAGATATTGCGGTCATACGATATCCAATGATTTCAAACTTTACCGATGTCGATCCTTTTTTTGAGGAAACCGACTGCCATGTTCGTTTTGTTAGAAAAGCAAGCGAATTAGGGGAACCTGATTTGCTTATTTTACCTGGAAGCAAAAATACAATTGAAGATATGATGTTTTTACATAAGTCGGGAATAGCCAACAGGATACTAGATTTGACACAAAAAGCTACAATGGTAATCGGGGTTTGTGGTGGTTACCAAATGCTCGGACAATGTATTTTTGATGAGCATGGAATGGAGTCTTCACATAATAACGTTGAAGGGTTAGGACTTATATCTATGAAAACTTCCATGACACCTAAAAAAACAACGGTTCAGTCTAATGGAGTGGCTAATTTTGGAGAGTGGGAAATCCCTGTTTCTGGTTATGAGATTCATATGGGTGAATCTCAATATGATAAGGAATGGAAACCATTTATTCAATTAGCAAATAGAAAAGAAGGAACAATTACACAGGATAAAAAAATAATCGGGACATACTTTCATGGCATTTTTCATAATGATTTATTCCGGGAAGTGTTGCTTAACGAGATCAGGCATACAAAAGGCTTAGAACCTATTTATCATAGAGCTTCTTTTTCTAAAAGAAAGGAAGAAGGATTTGATTTATTAGCCAAGGTTGTAAGGGAAAATATACAGATAAACCGTATTCATAAAATAATGACTGATTTTCAAGAAATAAATTAAAAAGGAAATTGACATGTTAGGTACTCTAAATACGTTTAATGATCCAATTTTTATGTTAATTATTATTCTGATTGCGGCTATTTTACTAGATTTGTTAATGGGAGATCCACGGTGGCTCCCACACCCTGTAGTTCTAATTGGTAAGTTAATTTCATTTCTAGAAGCTAGCTGGAATAAAGGGAAAAATCGAGTAAGGAAAGGGTATGTACTAACTGTAACAGTAATTATAGTTGTTTTTTCTGTTACGTTCTCTATCGTCTTCCTTTCCTATAAATTACACCCGGTTGCTGGCGTACTTGTAGAAATATATTTTATTTCAACAACGATCGCTATAAAAGGTCTTCGATCAGCAGCTTTACATGTTTTTACTCCTCTTGTATCCGGAAACATAGATGAAGCGAGAAGAAATCTTGGCATGATCGTAGGACGTGATACGAAAACTCTGTCTGAGAGTGAAGTGGTTAGAGGTACTGTCGAGACTGTAGCCGAAAATACAGTCGATGGAATTACAGCTCCGTTGTTTTGGGCTATGATAGGTGGTGCTCCACTAGCAATGGTATATAGAGCCATTAATACATTAGATTCGATGGTTGGATACAAAAATGAAAAATTCATGCAATTTGGCCGGGCATCAGCCAAGCTTGACGATCTCGTCAATTTGCTTCCAGCAAGGATCACGGCACTTTGTATGTGGCTTTCTTCTTTTTTTATTAAAGGATCGAAAAAGAAACTAGGATGGAAAATAACTTGGAGAGATGCAAGGAAACACCCTAGTCCAAACAGTGGCTGGTCAGAGGCAATGGTAGCTGGTTTACTAGGAATTCAATTAGGTGGAATTAATTATTATAGTGGTATCAAATCGGTAAGAGCTACAATGGGAGATCCGTTAAGAAAAATAATCCGATCTGATATCGAAAAATCAATTTTATATATGCATGGAGGCTGGAGTATTTTCTTCTTGATCGGATTGTGTGTGCTCTATTTGATTAGATAGTATAAATGAGGTGAAAGCATGGAATGGCCCAATCATGGTGGACAGCCAGAAACAATGAGACAACTCTTTAAAATGGAGAAAGATAGAGAAATACTGGATTTTAGTGCAAATATAAATCCTTTAGGACCACCATCTTGGTTAAAAGAAACATTAAGAAATCATTATGATACCATTACTTGTTATCCAGATCCGACGTATTTAAGTAGTAGCGTCTCTGTGGCTAATTATGAAGGTATTGATGAAGGACAGGTTCTAGTAACGAACGGTGGAGCTGAAGCAATTTTTTTAGTGGCGAAATACTTTGAAAAAGGAAAAGCGTTAATAGTTCATCCAACCTTTATGGAGTATGAACGAGCGTGTCATCATTATCATATAGATGTGGAAGATGTCTTTTATGAACCGAAAAATGGATTTCAATTGCCGTTAACATCCATTCAAGAAAAGCTCACCAAAACAGATGTCATCTTTTTGTGTAGGCCTAACAATCCAACAGGTACAGTGGTGAAAGAGGAAGATTTACGTTTGTTGTTAGAGGAAGGGAAAAAAACAGGGACGACCATTGTAGTGGACGAGGCATTTGTTGATTTTCTACCGTCGTCTATTCCTTCTCTTGTTAAATGGTTACGAACGTACTCTAATTTAATTTTATTACGTTCCTTAACAAAAATGTATACAATCCCTGGACTTAGAATTGGATATATGATGGCAAATGAACCAATCATAAACGCACTAAAGGACGAACAAATTCCTTGGAGCGTAAACTCGTTGGCGGATGCTCTTGTTCCAAAACTACTAGAAGATACTTCGTTTGTTGAGAAGACAAAAGGATGGCTAAAGGAACAATCTCAATATGTGTTTAAGAGTTTAACGGATTTGGATTTTCATATTTATCCATCAAGTGTAAACTTTTATATCTTGCAGGATAAGAAGAAAAATACAAATGATCTATTTCAATTTTTATTACGACATGGAATATTAACGAGGCACACTCATAATTTTAAAGGACTTAATGGAGAGTTTATACGAATTGCAATTAGGTCAAAGGAAGAAAATGAACAGCTAGTCTCTGTTCTTAAGAAGTGGAGAAATGAATCGTGATCACTTTTATTTCTGGTGGTGCTCGCTCTGGTAAAAGTCAATTGGCTGAGCATTTAGCTGTTTCAACTTTTAAAAAGGCACAAAAAAAAAACAAAAAAGGACGCTTATATTACATAGCAACATCGAAGAGAAGCGATGCTGAAATGCAAGAGCGCATCCAAATGCATCAAGAAGAGAGAGTAAAAGAATGGGAAACGATAGAAGAACCATACGATTTCTCATCGTTCCTATTAAAGTGTAACAAAGAAGATGTGATCCTTATTGACTGTTTAACAATATGGTTAAGCAATGTCATGTTTGATTTAAATTATAGTATGAGACAAATAGAAGAGGCTGTTAACAGCTGGTTAACGCTGGCAAAAGAAAGACAATTGCATCTCATAATTGTCTCTAATGATGTAAATGAAGGGTACCCACATTCTTCTGAAGGAGTTCAAACATATATTTATACTTTACAATGGATACATAAGAACATTGTGGAACAAGCAGAACATGCTATTCAAGTCATTGCAGGTCTCCCTATGTATTGGAAGGGAGATGAAAGATGAAACAAATGATGTTTGGTTTTATGTTGGCCATTCAGTTTCTATCAAGGTTACCGGTGCCTTTTCAATGTCCTTGGAACAAACAAACAAGTAAATGGGCAGCTAGATGTTATCCTCTTGTGGGTATTGTATTGGGCCAGGTTATGCTGGTCGTGATATGGGCATTTGAATCGTATCTTCCTATAAGTATGATGACTTTACTTGTTCTTACTATATGGGTCTGGCTCACAGGGGGATTGCACTTAGATGGTTGGATGGATGTCGCTGATGCAGTAGGTTCAAATGCTCCGCTTGAAAAGAAGTGGGAGATTATGAAAGACCCTCATGTAGGAAGCTTTGGTATTATTGCGTTTGTATTCTTAATGGCATGGAAAATGATGATGATTTACGCTTTGCTCGAGTCGAAGGCGGCTATTTATGCTTTCCTTTTTATTTTAGCTTTTTCTCGTTTAGGTGCTGTAATATTAATGATTTTTCTTCCAACGGCAAAACAACAGGGGTTAGCTTGGGAGTGGAAGAAAAGCTTAAATTGGGTAGATAGTTTGTATGCTTGTGTTCCTATCTCACTCATCTTGTTTTTCTTCCAAGACTTTCTCTTTTTCATTCCAGCTTACTTATTATTTATCGTTCTGTATGGAATGTGGATTAGACATCGATTCAAAGGGACAAATGGAGACCTACTTGGCACAGCTATTGAAGGAGGCGAACTATGGGGACTAGCCATCGCATGGACTTATATTTCGTTCGTCATGGGATAACGGATTGGAATAAGGGGCGAAGGTACTTAGGCCATACGGATCGAGGAATACTTATAAATGAACTAGATCAGTTAACAGAGTTAAAAGATGAGTTACAGAAAATAAGTTTTGATCAAATATTTACTAGTGATTTATGTCGTTGCCAAGAAACATTGACGTATTTAAACCTCTCTTCGTACGCTTATATTGATTCAAGATTAAGAGAAATGAACTTTGGTGATTGGGAAGGGAAAACTTATGAAGAGTTAAAACATAATTCAGCATATCAAAGATGGCTCGATAATTGGGAGCATTATAGTACACCCAATGGAGAGTCAGGTGAAAGTTTTAAAGCTAGAATCAACTCTTTCTTTGATGAATTATTTCAACGACTATTAGAAAATACGGCAAATTATAATAAACAAATTCTAATCATGACTCATGGAGGGGTCATTCGCTATTTTGTGTCCAAAATGGTATCGTCTCATACTTTTTGGGAAATTACAGTTAAACATGGGCAAGGGATTAGATTGTCGTTAGATTGGGTGAAAGGAGAATGGGTATGCAACTCATTATCGGAGGTGCCTTTTCGGGGAAAAGAAAAATCGTAAGAGAAATGAAGACAAAATGTAGCTGGTTATCTGCATATGATGGTGATTCAGTATCGAAATGGGACGTAAGATGGGAAAAAGATTCAACGTTAGTAATAGAAGGATGGGAAAACTGGTTAGCTGAAAAGTTGAATAGCAAAAAAAATAGTAATGATATTCGAAGGAACATGCAATCTTTTTTTCAGTCATTAAAAGAAGAAGAACAGAAAAGAAATAATGACATCGTTCTTATTATGTTAGAGATGGGTAGAGGAATTGTTCCTCTAAATCAAAATGAGAGAACGTTAAGAGATCTTATTGGATGGATTGCACAAGATGCTGCCAAAGTTGCAGATGAGGTCCATTATGTATGGAACGGATTATCAAAAAAAATTACATAACGTGCTTAGGGGTGACCCTAAAAGGTCAAAATCATACCTTTTAGGATCACCCCTTGTTTGTCGTTCGTTCCGGTAATAAGTAGCTTCACAATTACTTGTATTTTATTGAACGCTTACCAATTCTACAGGTCCATGGTCGTCACAATGATCGCCATGAACATGGTGTAAACGTCCATTCACCAAATAATCCATATGATCGCCATGAGGGACTAGTTCATGACCACAATCTTCATCATGAGTACAACCACAATTCATGGGAACGCACTCATCAGGGTTTGTTTCTGATACAGGGATGTTACACTCATCCCAATGTCCATTGTGTTCATGATGAAGGTGCCCATTGTGTACATAATCAATGTGATCATCGTGTTTAATCTTTGTATGGCCACATGCCACACTATGCTTGTGAGGATGTTTTTCATGAATATGATGGTCTTGTTCCATTTTCGACACTCCTTTTTGGGTAATATAGATTTTTTTTATCTTGTCCGTAGCAAAGGAAGTTCAAACATATTGAAGAAAATCTTTTGACAATATGTATAGACACGGTTTAGAATATGAAAATAGTAATCATTACGATTTATAAGGGTGTAGGAGGTATTTATGAATAAAATCATTCCAGTAACCGTGCTAAGTGGCTACCTTGGGTCAGGGAAAACAACTTTATTAAATCATATCTTGAAAAATCGTGAAGGCTTAAAAGTTGCGGTCATCGTAAATGACATGAGTGAGATTAACATTGATGCGGAACTAGTGAAGCAAGGTGGCGAATTATCTAGAACAGAAGAAAAACTGGTGGAGATGTCTAATGGGTGCATTTGCTGTACCTTGAGAGAAGATTTGTTAATTGAAGTAAAGAAATTGGCCCTTGCAGGAAATATTGATTACATCGTTATTGAATCAACAGGAATTAGTGAACCAACTCCAGTTGCACAAACGTTTTCATATATAGATGAAGAATTAAATATAGATTTAACAAAATTCTGTCGTTTAGATACGATGGTGACTGTCGTTGATGCAAATCGTTTTTGGCATGACTTTCGTTCAGGAGATAGCTTACTCGATCGGAAAGAATCATTAGGTGAGGATGATACAAGAGAGATTGCTGATTTACTGATTGATCAAATAGAGTTTTGTGATGTCCTAATATTGAATAAATGTGATCTTGTATCAGAGCAAGAGTTAGAAAAACTTGAAACCGTGCTAAGAACATTGCAACCAAAAGCAAAGATTATTCGCTCAGTTCAAGCTAAGATTGATCCTAGCGAGATCCTAAATACACATTTGTTTAATTTTGAAGAAGCTAGCAATTCAGCTGGGTGGATTCGAGAATTGACAGTAGGGCACGAGCAACATACTCCAGAAACAGAAGAATATGGGATTTCTTCGTTTGTTTATATGAGGAGGGAACCATTTCACTCGGTACGCTTTCATAACTGGGTCAACAATATGCCAACTAACATTGTAAGAGCAAAAGGAATAGCTTGGTGTGCAACTAGAAACAATCTAGCCTTATTAATGTCTCAAGCGGGAACGTCTGTGTCCATTGAGCCAGTTTCCTACTGGGTGGCAAGTCTTCCTAAAGCAGAGAAAAATCAAATACTAAAGGAAAATCCTCATGTATTAAACGATTGGGATGTTGAATATGGTGACAGACATACAAAACTTGTGTTTATAGGGACAGACCTTGACATCGATGAAATAACGAAAGAATTAGATAATTGCCTGTTAACAGATACTGAATTTACAACCGATTGGAAAGTGTTAGAAGACCCATTTAAATGGAACTTACAGAAGTCGTAAGAAAGTAGGGAACTGAATTGATTTTATCTGGAAAATCTATTTTGTCAAAGATCAACAATGAAGAGTTGGAGATCTTTCCTCTTAGTAATGAGCAGATTCAGCCTGCATCTGTTGATTTACGATTAGGAAATCATTTTGTGACGATCGATGAGTATAAAGAAAATTTGATAACACTTGATAAGTCTGTTGCTTACCGTGAGATCCTTCCTCATAATAAAAAAATATTCTTGCCACCACAAACTTTTTTATTAGCAACCACTGTTGAAACGATTAGTTTGCCAAACAATGTAACGGCTTTTGTAGAGGGGAGAAGCTCAATAGGTCGTCTTGGCTTATTTATTCAAAACGCAGGATGGGTTGACCCTGGCTTTAAAGGCCAAATTACTCTAGAGCTTTTTAATTCTAATCGCCTTCCGATTGAACTCACGCTTGGCCGCAGAATCTGTCAACTCGTTTTTGCTGAAGTAAATGAAGAAGCTGAAGCATATAAAGGAAAATACCTATATCAAAGAGGGGCAACGCAAAGCGCAATATATAAGGATATAATTTAAAGAGAATTGACATTAGTGACAGATAATTAAGAACACTAAAAAATCTTAAATAGTAATAATTACGATTTATTGAATGTAAGTATAAGTAGGTCGTAAGTAAATAGGAGGTTGAAAAGTTGTCTAAAATACCAGTATTTGTATTGAGTGGGTTTTTAGGAAGTGGAAAGACATCACTGTTAGAGCGACTACTTCAAGAGTGTTCTCAGAGAAATCTATCGGCTGCTGTTTTGATGAATGAAATAGGCAAAACAGATACAGATGGTGAAAGCCTTTCTAGTAAAAGTAAAATGATAGAAAAGCTGTTAGATGGATGCATTTGCTGTAATAAAAAAAGTGAAGTGGTTCAGAGTATGGAAAAGCTCATCGCATTGAAGCCTGATGTTATTTTTATTGAATTAACGGGTGTAGCTAATCCAGAAGAGGTGGCTGATTCTTTAACAGAACCAGAATTAATTAATATTGTGTATTTAGAAAAAGTCATTACGTTAATTGATGCTGAACATATTCTTTCTTACAATAGCTTGTTTGAGTCGGATCGTGAATTAGTGAAAACAACTAGGAGACAAATAGAAGTGGCCGATTTACTTATTGTAAATAAGACCGATTTAGTGTCAGAATCAAAAAAGCAAAAAATATACAAGGTCTTACTAAAACAAAATTCAATGTCGAGGGTTTTCTTCTCCACGTATAGTAATATCGATTTACATCCATTATTGAATCAAGTAAAGTCTCCAAAGCAAACCATAAAGGTTCGAATAAAAAGGGAACCTCACGATCATCATAAGCATCACGATCACCACAAGCATTCTGACAATCATCACAATCACTCTTATTCTCGTATCAATAGCATTACACTGAAACTATCCTCCCCAACCAGCACAGCTGAAATTGAAACATTTCTCAAAAAGTGGAAGTCGAACCTTCTACGTGCAAAAGGGTATTTATCTCTAGGGGATGGTACATACCTCATGCAGCATGTCATGAAACGAGTAAATTGGGAGCGCTCGTCTTACATTGGAGACCCATACGTAGTTCTTATTGGCATCGAGCTGAATGAGGAAAAAATCAAGGAGGAATGGGGACGGACCGTTCAAAAATTAGGTGCGTCATCATAGTAGCCAAGACGTTAGGATTTTTTATTAATCCTGACGTTTTTTATTTCCAAGTAAAAACGAAAAACCATTAATATTAAAACGGAATTATTTTGATTTGTGTTCATGTTGACATCTTGTCCGCATATATTTGAATAAACAAAAGATGGAGGGCTTTTATATAAAATGCGGACTCAACATAATCTTACAGAAGTGATTGGTTTTATTCTTCTTGGAATCGCGGTTTTGATCATATTTTTTAATGATCAGTTTACAATAAATAATTTGTTTCTTCCAGAGTCACTGTTAACTTTTAATATGATTTTTCTATCTATATTAATTGAAGCCATCCCATTTGTTTTAATAGGTGTTTTTATTGCCGGAATCATTCAAGTTTTTGTGACAGAGGAGCACCTTCAAAGGCTCATTCCCAAAAATAAATTTTTAGCTGTCATTACAAGTTGTTTCATTGGTGCTTTATTTCCAGCTTGTGAATGTGGGATTGTCCCCATCGTGCGTCGTTTAATTGCTAAAGGCGTTCCTCTTTTCGCTGGAGTAGGATTTCTTTTAACAGGTCCATTGATTAATCCTATTGTAGTCTTCTCCACCTATATGGCTTTTGGTGAGGATCTCAAGATGGCTCTTCTAAGGATGGGACTAGGGTTAGTCATTGCGATCAATATTGCTGGAGTCATTTGTATTCTTTTCAGGTCAAATCAATTAAAACGAAACAAGGTATCTGTTGCTATGCAAGCACAGACGGTTTCCAAGCAACCAATTGGGAAGAGAATAAAGTCGATGTTCGAACATGCGATTGATGAATTTTTTGATATGGGCAAGTTTTTAATAATGGGCGCTATATTAGCTGCATTTGTTCAGACCTATGTATCGACTAAGTCCATTCTTGGTTTAGGGGAGGGGATTCTTGCTTCAACACTTATTATGATGGGTCTGGCTTATTTACTTTCTTTATGTTCAGAAGCTGATGCTTTTATTGCCGCCTCATTCCGACATCTCTTTCCACAAACCTCATTGCTCGGCTTCTTAATTTATGGACCGATGCTTGATTTGAAAAATACGATCATGATGATGGCTGTATTTAATATTCGTTTTGTTCTTGTTCTTATGGTGGTTATAACAGGTGTTGTATTAGGGGTTTTACTTTTTGTTCATCCATGGATTTAAAAGGAGGGAGAGACGATTATACAAATACAAGTAAGACAAGTGATAAAGGCTTTCGTGTTACTACTCTTTGCTGTATTTATTTTCATATTACATGAGAGTGGGGAGATTACTCGATTTATTAATCCAGATTATCTATATTTCAGCCAAATAGCTTCCGTTATTTTTTTGTTTTTATTTTTTGTACAAGTACCTCGTATGTTTACAACATCACAAGATGAACATGACCATAGCGAGTGTGGACCTTGGGGATGTAATCATGACTCGGGTGAAGGCGGATTTTCGTTAAGAACGATATTTGCCTATGGTCTTATCACCATTCCTCTTCTAAGTGGCTTTCTACTTCCTTACAAAGATTTCGGTGCAGAGGAAGCACTAAAGCGTGGGGTTAGCTATTCAACCCATGATCATGGTCATTTGGAAGACCATAAACTAATTAAAACAAAGATGGATCATAGAGTACAAGAAATGTTAAATCAGCCTGTACTTTATTTTGATAATGATAATTTTGCACGCTATATCAGCATTGTCACAACTTATCCTGAATTTTTTATAGGAAAGCCAATTGAATTGGAAGGTTTTATATTAGAGGATGATGTTCATTCAAAAAATCACACAGTCATTACAAGGTTTCTAGTAACCCATTGTGTTGCGGACGCTCATGCAACCGGACTTGTTATCGAAAGCGGAGATTCATTAGGAATCCAAGAAAATACATGGATCCGTGTAAAAGGGGAATTGAATGTTAGAAAAGATAATCGGAACCTAATCGCTATTATTAATGTTAGCAATTGGGAAGAAATTCAACCCCCAATAGATCCATATGTGTACCCTTAAACTGATAAGCTACTATAATTATTTGGATTGCAAAGACAACGATCTAATAAAGTTTGAATGGCAGACTGATCCAATTCGGATCCAATGAATAGAAACTCTGTTATTATCCCTAACGATGTTGAAGTATCTATTTCAGTTGTGTCAACTTGGATCGAAGAACCTACTTGTGAAATAAAATAAAGTTCTTGTGCAATGGGGTTATAGCACCTTCCTTTCATTCGAAAGATCTCATTTGGGAACTGAGAGAAACTCGACTCTAAGCGAGTAAAATCGATTGGAGTAAAGCTCTGATAAATAAATGTATCAATCCCATGTTGTCCGATGACTTTCAGTTTATTTCTAGATGAAAATAGTTCAATCTGGTGTGTATATAGGGAAGAGGCTGCTTTTGTATCAAAAGCAGTCTTCCTATTATTCATTTGCCAGTTAAACTCTTCAACTAAATATATTAACGCTTTAGGTTGTAAGCTTCGTATGAACATCATTAATTCACCCATTCGTTCATGTGAAAGCTGTTCTGAATTCATCAAAACAATGGAGTCAGCTAATTCCAATTGGTTAATGAGAGTTTCTCCTAACGTATAAGAAGTGGCAAGGGTGGAATCGGTATAAATAAGGATTTCGTGTTCAGAGAAATACGAAATCCAAAACTTTCTGGAATCAATAACGTGAATGTGAGACGTAAGGAACCATTTTTGACTGCCAATAGTTAAGCTCTCAAAAAAAGTGTGAATATCAGAGATTGGATAAACATCCAGAATGATCTCAGTTGTATTATTATTTTGTGCTTCCTTTTTTAGTGTTTCAAGTAGATTAAAAAATGTATTGATCTCTATATCATGAACAGCTTCGCTTATGAACTGAGTAAGAGTAAAAGGATCATCTGCCTTTTTTAAGAACTCAATATTCATTGGCCGAAAAAGAATAACCTTCACGTTTTCATACTTTCTACCTTTCACTTTCTTAATAAGCTCACACTTTTCTTTTAAAGAGAAGCCTGTTATAACAGTTAGAGATTTTTTCTTTTCCACTTTAACACATCCTTATTCCCTTTATAAATCTTACCAGCTAGATTTTTTTACACCAGGCACTTGTCCTTTATGAGCAAGCTCTCTAAACGCAATTCTAGAAAGTTTAAATTTACGAAGAACACCACGTGGTCTTCCTGTCATCTCGCAACGTCTAGTTAAGCGACTTGGCGCTGAGTCCCTAGGTAGCTTACTCAGTCCTATATAGTCACCTTTTTCTTTTAACTCTCTTCTTCTTTCAGCATAACGAGCAACCAGTTCTTGTCGCTTAAGTTCTTTTGCCACTTTTGATTTCTTAGCCATTAAAACCAGTCTCCTTTGATAATAGTAATCATTACGTTTTATATAATATAGAAAAAGGGTAGTGAAGTAAAGTCTACCTTGAAAAAAACTGTACCCTTTTGTTAGAAGAAGCTAGGAAAGGGTACACGTAAATTTGTTTATTTTATGTACGGATGAAAGTGATAATACCTTTAAAATACACGCAACATATAGTGTTTTGAAAATCTTTAATAAATGATTTAAATGCCGGTACAATTAATAATTTGGAATCCTGCCTTTTTGTCATGCGTAAGATGGTAAAGATAGACAAAAAGGAGGGGCATGTATTTAGCTATATATTAAACAACTTCACTAGGCGATTGTCACATGTTCGCCTATTTTTGCGTATAGTATAAAAAGACAAATTGGTGCTTAAACGGAACAACAAAGGGGTGTGCATCATGAGTAACCCGGTTAACTCCAAGAAAAGAGGACGTATTAATGTCGTATTAAATCATAAACCAATTGAAAAGATGGGCAAAAATGAATCCCTTTTTCAAACAGAACTTGAAAAAGAAGAACATGATATTTTAACCCGCTTTGAAGAGAAACTTGAAGAATATGTTGGATTAGAAGAAGTAAAGCGACTTGTGAATGAAATTTATGCTTGGATTTATATTAACCAACGTCGTGAAGAGCTCGGATTAAAAGCAAGTAAACAGGTACTTCATATGATTTTTAAGGGGAACCCTGGAACTGGGAAAACAACAGTTGCAAGAATTATTGCAGATTTTCTTCACCAAATGGGTGTTCTTGCAAAAGGACATTTTATGGAAGTGGAAAGAGCAGATTTAGTTGGAGAATATATTGGTCATACAGCCCAAAAAACGAGAGAGGTTCTAAAAAAGGCTAGCGGTGGTGTGCTTTTTGTTGATGAGGCTTACTCATTAGCTAGAGGGGGCGAAAAAGATTTTGGGAAAGAAGCTATAGATACGTTAGTGAAAGCGATGGAAGATCATCAACATGACTTTGTCTTAATTTTGGCAGGTTACTCTAAAGAAATGGAGTATTTCTTATCGCTCAATCCTGGTTTGCCATCACGATTTCCGATTGCGATTGATTTTCCTAACTATACTACTGATCAATTAATGGAAATGGTAAGGAGAATGTTAGCTGAACGCGAGTATGAATTAACGACAGACGGAGAAATTCATATACGTGATCATATAAGGAGAATCAGATATGAACAAGAAAGAACATTTAGCAATGGGAGATACATTAGAAATATTATCGAGGAAGCGATCAGAATGCAGGCAGTAAGATTACTAAGGGAGAATGAGTATGATCGACAATCTCTTCTTACGATGAAACGTGAGGATTTTAAATTTCACTCCTCCCATGTGAAATTGAACTAACGAAAGGCCAATTAACCAGAACTTGGTTGATTGGCTTTTCTCGTCAATGTCAGACTTTGATTTGTTTTTTCTATTTTCTTCTAGTTCATGGTATGATGCGTATGAACGTCTATGATGGACAAAATAATGGTAAGATCGAAAAACAAAGGAAGTGGATATTCTTGCAGGAGATTAATCATAAAGAAACGGAGAACGTTATCCTTGTTGGGTGTCAATTTGAAACTGATGACATCGCTTTTGATAATTCAATGGAAGAATTGAAAAGTTTAGTCGAAACAGCAAAAGGGTTCGTTGTTGGAACGATTACACAAAAGCGTCAAAAGCCTGAACCTTCTACCTATATTGGAAGAGGGAAAGTAGATGAATTACAAGTCCTTTTAGATGAGAAGGACGTTGATACGATTGTTTTTAATGATGAACTTTCACCGAGCCAAATACGAAATGTTCATACTAGAACGAAGAAAACGGTCATAGATCGGACTCAATTAATTTTAGATATATTTGCCTCACGCGCGCGGTCGAGAGAAGGGAAGCTTCAAGTAGAGCTAGCGCAGCTTTCATATTTACTGCCACGACTTGCAGGACAAGGTTTAGCCTTGTCAAGGCAAGGAGGAGGAATTGGTTCAAAAGGGCCCGGGGAGACACAGCTCGAAAGCGATCGCCGTCACATTCGCCGAAGAATGGACGAAATTAAACATCAACTAGAAGCGGTTGTTGGACACCGTCAGCGTTACAGAGAGCGTAGAAAACAAAATGAAGTATTTCAAGTTGCGATCGTTGGTTACACAAATGCTGGTAAATCAACGATCTTAAATCGCTTAGCGGAAGTGGATACATTAGAAGAAAATCAATTGTTTGCGACACTTGATCCTACAACAAGACAATTTAATTTACCGAGTGGTATGAAAATTCTTTTATCTGATACCGTTGGGTTTATTCAAGATTTACCTACGACACTTGTGGCAGCGTTTCGTTCTACTTTGGAAGAGCTGCAGGAAGCCAGTTTGCTTTTACATGTAGTTGACAGTTCAAACCCTGATTACGAGCAACATGAGCAAACAGTGAAAGAGTTAATTCAGGAGTTAGATTCAGAGAACATTCCACAATTAATTGTTTATAATAAAAGTGAACAAAAAGATGCAAACTTTTTTCCGACACATGATGAGGATTCCATTGAGATTAGTGCATTTGATGAAGATGATCTCAATAGTTTGAAAGAAGCTATTGAAGAAAAGTTAATGGAGCAAATGACAGAATATCATGTTTTATTGAAGGCAGAGGAGGGAAGGTTGCTTTCTAGATGTCGTGAATCAACGATTATTAAGAAGCAAGAGTGGAATGAAGAAACCGAGCATTATGATATTCAAGGATATGTCATTCCAACTACTGCATTAGGACATGAATTGGCCATTCGTTCAATTATTGAACCAAAGAAAGTGAAAGTTGAGGAATAAATATGTTGAAGTTAAAGCACCAAAATAAGCTTGATCAAATGAAAAAAGAAGTAGAGCAGAAAATAAGGGAGCATCACCAAGAAATAGAAGAGGTTACTCTTCATAATCAGGCAAAGGTCATGGAAGCGTTCCGTAACCATCAAGTAGCTGATTTTCATTTCACACCATCTACTGGATACGGGTATGATGATGTAGGGCGAGATACGTTAGAATCGATTTATGCAGAAGTTTTTGGTGGAGAGTCGGCTTTGGTCCGCCCTCAAATTATTTCAGGGACACATGCGATTGCAACTGCTTTATTTGGTGTACTTAGACCTGGAGATGATCTCCTGTACATTACAGGGAAGCCGTATGATACGTTAGAAGAAATTGTAGGAATTCGTGGTAATGGAAATGGATCATTAAAGGAATTTCAAATTGGTTATGATGCAGTTCCTTTAATGGAATCAGGCTGGATCGATGAAGAGAAAATCAGCAATTCAATTACCGCCAAAACGAAAGTGATTGGAATTCAACGTTCAAAAGGGTACGGGGAACGACCTTCCTTTACAATTGGACAAATTCAAGAGATGATTCAGTTTGTTCGATCGATAAAAGAAAATGTCATTGTGTTTGTAGATAATTGTTACGGAGAATTCGTAGAAACAATAGAGCCCTGTGAAGTAGGTGCAGATATCATGGCCGGTTCTTTAATAAAAAACCCAGGTGGTGGTATTGTAAAAACAGGTGGATACATAGTTGGGAGAAGTGATCTTGTTGAACTTGCTTCATACCGATTAGCAGCTCCAGGAATTGGAGCAGAAGGAGGGGCAAGTCTATACAGTTTATTGGAAATGTATCAAGGTTTTTTCTTAGCCCCTCATGTTGTATCGCAAGCGTTAAAGGGTGCTGTATTTACAGCAGCTATTTTGGAGAATATAGGTATGAACACGTCTCCTAAATGGCATGAAAAAAGAACGGATTTAATACAATCCGTTAAATTTCCTACTGCTGAGAAAATGATTGCTTTTTGTCAAGCAATTCAGGCAGCATCACCAGTAAATTCACATGTGTCCCCACAGCCAAGTCCTATGCCGGGCTACAATGATCCTGTCATTATGGCTGCTGGTACGTTTATTCAAGGAGCAAGCATAGAATTAACGGCAGATGGGCCGATAAGGCCACCATATGTTGCCTATGTTCAAGGTGGACTAACCTATGAACATGTCAAAATCGCTGTATTACAAGCGATTGATTCAATTATGGATGTAAACGAGTGACAAAAGTGTTCATAGTGCTTAGAACACAAGGTTTGGCGCACTTACATAAAGTTGACAGTGTACATTGCATCTAGTAACATTAAACTTGCAATAGATTCAATGTACATAATAGTTGATCAGTTTTTTATGGAAGAAGAAACAAGGCCTTTGCGACTTGTTTTTCTAAATATATTTAAGTTTTGAAAGGGGAATACAAGAAATGGCAAAGTTCACAAAAGAAGATATTTTAAGGATTGCTGAAGAATCGAACGTTCGCTATATTCGTCTTCAATTTTCGGATTTACTTGGAACTATTAAGAATGTTGAAATTCCGGTAACTCAATTAACTAAGGCGCTAGATAATAAGATGATGTTTGACGGTTCTTCAATTGAAGGATTCGTTCGTATTGAAGAGTCGGACATGTATTTATATCCTGATTTAGATACATGGGTTATCTTCCCATGGACACCTGAAAAAGGGAAGGTTGCTCGTCTAATTTGTGATGTTTACCTTCCAGGAAAACCTGGAGAAGAACCAACACCATTTGCTGGAGACCCACGTGGAATCTTAAAGAGAGTGTTAAAAGAAGCTGAAAAAATGGGTTATACAGCATTTAATATCGGACCTGAGCCAGAGTTCTTCTTATTTAAGAATGATGAAAATGGCGAGCCTACATTAGAGTTAAATGATAAAGGTGGCTATTTTGACTTAGCTCCAACAGATTTAGGGGAAAATTGCCGTCGTGATATCGTACTAGAGCTTGAAGATATGGGCTTTGAGATTGAAGCATCACACCATGAAGTAGCTCCTGGTCAACATGAAATTGACTTTAAATATGCAGATGCGGTTACAGCATGCGACAATATTCAAACGTTTAAGTTAGTTGTAAAAACGATTGCACGTAAACATGGCCTTCATGCGACATTTATGCCAAAGCCATTATTCGGTGTGAATGGTTCAGGTATGCACTTGAACATGTCATTATTCACAAAAGAAGGAAATGTATTCTATGACGAAGGAACAGAATCACAATTAAGTGATACAGCTATGCAGTTCTTAGCAGGAATCCTTGAACATGCCGAAGCATTCACAGCAATTACGAACCCGATCGTTAACTCGTACAAGCGTCTTGTACCTGGATACGAAGCTCCGGTTTATGTTGCATGGTCGATGCGTAATCGTAGCCCATTAATTCGTATTCCTTCTTCAAGAGGCGTAAGTACTCGTGTGGAAGTTCGTAGTCCAGATCCAGCTGCAAACCCATATTTAGCTATGGCAGTTATGTTAGCTTCAGGTTTAGACGGAATTAAAAAGAAATTAACTCCACCACCAGCAACAGACCGTAACATCTACATCATGAGCAAAGAGGAGCGTGAGGAAGAAGGCATTGATGATCTTCCAGCTACATTAAAACAAGCAATTGATGCTCTTGTGAAGGACGACGTTCTTGTAAAAGCTCTTGGAGAGCATGCAGTTGAAAACTTCGTAGAAGCAAAAGAAATCGAGTGGGATATGTTCCGCACACAAGTTCACCCGTGGGAACGTGACCAATATATGCAAAATTATTAAGAATGACCAACCCTTGACACTAATGTGTTGAGGGTTTTTTCTATTGGCATAAAAGTGAAATTTTTGAAAAAATATTCGAACCTTAGGAGGATAATTATGGTCATCTTACAAACGCTAATTCTAAATACGTAAAAGGAGTTGGTTTTGTTGAGAAAGATTATATTTGGTTTGTTTGTTGCGGTCGTATTGTCTTCAGGAGTGATGCCGGTAGTTGGTGCGGAAGGACTTTCTGATGTGAAATTAACAGAAGAGCAAAAGACGGAGATGGCTAGCTTGCATAAGGAATTGTTTGATCAGAAGAAAATGATCATTAGCAAATATGTTGAATATGGTGTGTTTACAGAAGAAAAGGGTCAGAAAATCATTTCACATATGGACAAGCATTATGACAAGTTAAAGGAAAATGGATTCGTTCCTAAATGGGATAAAAAACATCATAACCATCAAGAGTAAATCTAATTGAAGGGGTTATCTCAAAAGGTCATTCTTTTGACCTATTTGGATAACCCTTTAAAAAGCCGTTTCGCTTACTTATTACTGACAAAACAAGCACCTGCAATAATTAACAAAATAAACAAAACAAGAATTAATATTAAATCAAATTTACTACCGCCAGCCACCTCATTCGTTGTAATTACGGGACTGCCATATCCATACCCTGAATCATAACCATAATAATACATGTAATAGCCACCTTTCTCTAGAAATATGCAAAAAATCATAGAGTAGTGAGGTAATACACCTCTAAATAAAATGTATACGTTAGCCTATGCAAGACTATAAAAAGTGACAAAGAAATCCCCAAAAATAATACTTGTCCATACCCTTCAACTACTACAATAGGTCATTTTCATCTTTTTTCAGACATAGACTAGCTCTAAAAGCATATGCCAGTCATGTAGGGGAGGGGTTCAAATGGATAAAGCATCAATAAGTCGCTTTACAATTTTAATCTTTGCAGTTATTAATACCGTTTTAAATTTACTTGGGTATCAAACGATTTCAGAAGAGTTTATAAATGATGTTGTTGCTGTTATTTCAGGGGCTTATTTTATTTGGGCAGGATGGAAAAATAATTATATTAGTAAAAAAGGTGTTCAGCAAAAAGAGGTATTAAAAAAACATAAACTTCATTGAAATTTACAAACAGCCCCTGCATTTGCAGGGGCTTACATGGTTTAGATGTTTTTCGTGGAGTGATATTCAGAACCATGTTAATAATATAATGACCCAATATTGTTGTAATATAACAACCATTTAAAATGAAACAAAAAATGGTTGTTTTAGGCTTTTAAAAATAGGAATTCTATATTGTTTTCTTGTGGGTTATCACTAAAATTGAGTATAGGGGTGGTAATAATGAGTAAAAAGACTGTGTTGTTGATTATGTATGTATTATCAGTAATGTTTTTCTTTAGAAGTGTCTTTCGTATACTCTTTAACGAAGGTACAGGTGGTTATGGAATGGTTATTGTCAGTGCGTTAGTCATGACATTTGTACTTCTTACTTATTTAAAAGAGAGGAGAAAAGAAAAGGAACAACAAGAAGCGGAGGCGGTTTCTAAATTTTCCAATTGAAGTAAAAACCAAGCATATCCATTATGGGACATGCTTGGTTTCTTTAATGAATGGTACGGAATACACCAATAACTTTACCTAACACTGTACACTCTTTAAGAAGAATAGGAGCCATTGTAGAATTCTCTGGCTGCAGTCGAATATAATCTTTTTCTCGGAAGAAACGCTTTACAGTTGCTTCATCTTCCTCTGTCATCGCTACAATAATATCTCCGTTATTTGCCGTCTGTTGCTGGCGAACAATGACCATATCTCCATCGAAAATACCAGCTTCAATCATACTGTCACCTTGAATAACAAGGACATACGTATTGTCACCTGATACAAGGTGTTCAGGAAGAGGCAAATAATCTTCAATATTTTCAATTGCCGTAATGGGTAGACCAGCTGTTACCTTTCCAAGCACTGGTACATATGTTGTTTTCTTATCTGGGACTGGTGCTGTTTCATTTTCTAAGTCTAATACTTCAATCGCTCTTGGTTTAGTAGGGTCTCTTCTTATAAAACCCTTCTTCTCTAATCTTGACAAATGTCCGTGAACAGTGGAACTAGAAGCAAGACCTACAGCCTCTCCAATTTCTCTGACTGAAGGGGGATACCCTTTCTTTTTTACTTCTACTTTTATAAAATCTAGTATTTCGAGTTGGCGCTTTGATAGTTTTGACATATGTACACCCCACAAAGTTTCCTAATTTGGATAAATTGTACCATGCGAACATATGTAATGCAAACAATTGTTCTAAAAATCCATTGACACAAACAATTGTTCGTATCATCATAATAAACGAACAGACATTCTTAATGAGGTGAAGGAAATGATTAGACGTTTTTCAGGACAAGAAATTTTCATAATATTAGCAGCGGTTGCTGTATTATTATTTATGTATGCGGCCATTATTTTATCTGCACCTACTCATGAAGCAATAGAAGATAAACAGGTATATAGTGAGCGACAAGTAAGTAATAATTTAATAACTGAAGAATATAGCTTGATGGTTGCTACAATATTTGAGAGAACAGTCCATGAGTAAAGCCGTTATTTATTGTCGTGTAAGTACGAACAACAAGGAACAAATATCTTCTTTGAAAAGGCAAGCAAGAGAGTTAGAAGAGATAGCGGTAAGCAAAGGTTTACATGTAATTGATATTATTGAAGAACAGGCTAGTGGATATGATGTTGATAGAGAAGGAATGTTGCAAGTACTAGATTACTTCCAAACAGGGGAAGCGAACATTCTGTTAATACAAGACGATACAAGATTAGGAAGAGGACATGCGAAGATAGCTCTTCTTCATCAAATACGAAAACTCAGTGTTCGTGTATTAACAATCCAAGCTGATGGCGAATTAAGACTTTCTGAAGCAGATGAAATGGTGCTAGAGATTGTCTCTATTGTAGAAGAGTTTCAAAGAAAATTACATAATAGCAAAATAAAACGGGGCATGAAAGAAGCAATAAAAAATGGATACAGGCCAGAGAGAAATATAAAAAATAGTGTTGGAGCAGGGCGATCGAAAAAAGAGGTTCCCATTGAAGAAATAGTTAGGCTTCGAAACATGGATTTAACTTTTTATGATATCGCAGCGACGTTAAGAGGATTTGGCTATGATATATCAAAAGCAACAGTCCATAGACGTTATCAAGAATATCAGAAAGTTGAAACTAAAAAGTAGTGAGCAATAATCCAATTGTTTTAAGTTGAAAACCGCATTCGGTTACGGTAAAGTAAGGGGATGAATCGGTAGAAAGAGGTGCTCATTATGCTTTCAAAAGAAAAACTAGCTAGAATTAATGAACTATCTAGACGAGCTAAAACAAGTGGATTGACGAAACAAGAAGAAAAGGAGCAACAGTCTCTACGGAAAGAATATCTGCAAACATTTCGTGCATCGTTTAAAAATCACCTACATTCGGTAACAGTCGTTGATGAAAATGGCAATGACGTTACACCTGATGCGTTAAAAGAAAGTAAAAAAAATAAAAATAACCCAATGCACTAAAAAGTCTCTAAATTCAGTCTTTAGAGGCTTTTTTGTATGTTGAAAGATTTGTCTGAATGCTTGTGAAATTTCAGGATACAGTATAAGATGTAAAAGAATAGAGAAAGAAATCAGATATTGTGGAAGGGTAGGGAAATGAAAGCATGACGAAACTAGTAGATCAACTTGCAGTAAATACGATTCGTACACTATCAATTGATAGTATCGAAAAAGCAAACTCAGGACACCCAGGTATGCCGATGGGAGCAGCGCCTATGGCGTATAGTCTTTGGACAAAATTTATGAATCATAACCCAGAAAATCCAGAGTGGGTTAATAGAGATCGCTTTGTTTTATCTGCAGGGCATGGATCAATGCTTCTTTATAGTTTGTTACATTTAACAGGATATGATTTATCATTAGAGGATTTACAGCAATTCCGTCAATGGGGAAGTAAAACACCAGGACATCCTGAATTCGGTCATACACCAGGTGTAGAAGCAACGACAGGGCCACTTGGACAAGGAGTTGCAATGGCAGTGGGGATGGCAATGGCTGAGCGTCATTTGGCTAGCACATATAATAAAGATGATTTCAATATCGTTGACCACTATACATATTCAATTTGTGGCGATGGGGACTTAATGGAAGGTGTTTCTGCAGAGGCTGCGTCTTTAGCAGCTCATCTTAAGCTGGGCCGTCTTATTGTCCTTTATGATTCAAACGATATTTCGTTAGATGGTGATTTGCATATCTCTTTCTCAGAGAGTGTAGAGGATCGCTATAAAGCATATGGTTGGCAAGTAATTCGTGTCGAGGATGGCAATGATTTAGATGAAATCAACCGAGCGATTGAAGCAGCAAAACAAGATGACCGTCCAACTTTAATTGAAGTAAAAACGGTCATTGGTTACGGTTCACCTAATAAATCAGGAAAGTCTGCTTCACACGGTGCTCCATTAGGGAAAGAAGAAGTAGCTTTAACGAAGTCAACATATGAATGGCTACATGAAGAAGAATTTCATATTCCATCTGAAGTAAGTGAAATGTTTGCTGAAGTAAAAGCAGAAGGCGCGAAGAAAGAAGAAGAGTGGAATGAACTATTCGCCAAATACAAAGAATCTTACCCTGAGTTAGCAGCTGAATTTGAGCGTGCAAATAATGGGGAGCTTCCAGAAGGTTGGGATTCAGAAGCGCCAGTATACGAGGCGGGATCAAGTATTGCGACTCGTTCATCATCAGGTGAAGCATTAAATGCTTTTGCTAAGAAAGTTCCTGAATTGTTTGGTGGATCTGCTGACCTTGCCGGTTCTAACAAAACATATATGAAAGATTTAGGTGATTACTCACGTGATCATTATGAAGGACGTAATATTTGGTTTGGTGTACGTGAATTTGCAATGGGAGCTGCTGTAAATGGTATGGCTCTTCATGGCGGAGTAAAAGTCTTTGGTGCAACATTCTTTGTATTCTCTGATTATTTACGTCCAGCTATCCGTCTAGCAGCTCTTATGAAGTTACCGGTTATTTATGTATTTACTCATGATAGTATTGCTGTTGGTGAAGACGGACCAACACACGAACCTGTAGAGCAGCTAGCAGCATTGCGTGCAATGCCAGGTCTATCTGTCATTCGCCCAGGAGACAGTAACGAAACAGTGGCAGCTTGGAAGGCGGCTCTAGAAAGTAAGGATACACCAACAGCTCTTGTGCTAACACGTCAAAACTTAAAAACACTAGATCATACGGCAGAGCTTGCGTATGAAGGTGTTAAAAAAGGTGCATATATTGTTTCAAAATCTAGTGGTACAACCGATGTTCTTTTACTTGCATCTGGATCAGAGGTTCCACTGGCAGTAGAAGCTCAAGCTGTTCTTGAGAAAGATGGCATCCATGCTGATGTTGTAAGTATGCCTAGCTGGGATCGCTTTGAGAAACAGTCGCAGTCATACAAAGATGAAGTGATCTCACCAGATGTAAAAGTACGTCTTGGTATTGAAATGGCTTCTCCATTAGGATGGCATAAATATGTTGGGGACCATGGGGATGTATTAGCAATCGACCAATTCGGTGCCTCGGCTCCAGCAGAGAAAATTTTAGCTGAATATGGCTTCACGGTTGAAAATGTTGTAGCAAAAGTTAAAGCATTGTTACAAAAATAATTTATAAAACTGACTCATTAGTCGGGTTTTAGCTGAAATCTAAGTGCTAAAACCCACTCTTTTTGAGTCAGTTTTTTTGTTCGACAAAATTAGTGGTTATCTGCTCCGCTTTCAGACAATCATTTCACTAGAGTTCTCGTATACTAGAGAAAATAAAATGCGAGAGGGTGTCCATGATGAGACATTATGAATTGTATATCTTTGAAGAAGATGTTGCTCGTCAATATTACGGACAAGAAGCAAAGTTATTTTATCTTTTTCTTGAGCATGAAAAAGCGAGAGGGAACCAAAAGGAAATTTTAAGGAAGCAAATTGAATTTATAACCAAGCCAATACCGGCCCTATTATTACAACAAAAACTAAAACAGGATCTTGTGAAAATTGAGGGATATAAAAAAAAGAAAAATACACATGTTATTGATATTCCCGACCGTGATTCTAAAGTAGAGCTTGTGATTGGTGCTGATGCACTCTACTTAACAGCCGTTGGGTCATTTGATGTAGAAACCATGTTCTTTGAAATCCTTAGGAAATGTGAACCAACCTTTTTTGCATTTACAATTGAAGAGCATCGCTATGGTTGGCTAAAGCCTATAAAGCAAGAGGATTTGCTTAGAACAACACAAGTTTAATGAGAAGCCAAGCGATATTTTTCTGAAGTGCTTTTAAATCTCTTGTCATTAAGATATAATAGATAAGGTTGATTCGGGATTTTCCGGACAGGTTTAGATAGCACGAAGGAGGACGTTGGACTTATGTGGATTCATATTTTAGGGTATACCCTAGCTGTTGCAGCAGGTATTGCAATTGGCTTCTTTATAGCACGTAAGACGATGATGTCTTATTTGAAAAAGAACCCACCATTTAACGAGCAAATGCTCCGTGTCATGATGATGCAAATGGGACAAAATCCATCGCAGAAGAAAATTAATCAAATGATGAAAGCGATGCAGAAACAACAAGGTAAGTAAACCCTTGTCACCATTGGCTTTCAAGAGTTTTGGAGAATTGTAAGATTGAGTATTTTTAGCGAATTACTTAATCTTTCTCCAAAAAACATGGTTAATTTTTCTCAAAGAGTACATAAACCATTTTTTTCTGTTACTTAAAACAGGGGAGGTGGTTTTTTTGTTGTTGCTAGACTTAATCGAAGAATATTTATACGACAACCTCTAGAAGTGGTGAAGTTTATGAATTTTACTGGAGCTTCAGTTGTATTCAAGATGGAAACAGAAGATAGAAAGAAGCTTTTTGTCAATAGAGAAGCTACAATTATAGATCCTTCTTCAGGTTAAATTGAGTATGAATTTGCTAAAGGGGATTTGATTAAAATGGGCATTCATATCGCAGAATTCGAAGTGACATTTTCTGATAAAAGAATTAGAACTTTCCCCAAGCATGGTTACTTGAAAATTAATGTTACCCAAGAAATTGATAATGGAAGAGCAACGGAAGCTGAAGAAAATTTAGCTATCAAAGTATCAAAAATTGAGGAATTCAAAACCTTAATGAGTGACGAATACGATGCTTTTAAGAGTGGAGCAGCTCAAATATTAAATGAGGCTCAAGAAGTTATAAACAATGCTAATACACAAGCTGAGAAGGCTGAACAGTCTGCTATTAATGCGAATAATAAAGCTGGTTTAGCAGAGGAAAAAGCAATTTTAGCAAGTGAAAAGGCTAATTTAGCAGATGAGAAAGCACAGTTAGCACAAACTCATTAAAAGGTACATTTGAAGAGATCTTAAATTAAGCATCCGTATTAGGTGCTTTTTTATATGGAAGGAATTAACGGATGGTTAAATACAAGAATATGTCAGCTATAGTTTGAGCGACAGATTAAAGAGTGGTTAGGGTATATGGTAGCTCTGATGAAGAGGGAAAAGAAATTGTGATGAGAAGTTTGTTGGGGATGATTGATAAGAGGATAGGTGATGAGTAGGTTTAAATAATTTCGTTATGTGCTTCAATAAAAAACACGATTACCAAATCAATCTTAAAACTTTTTTATTTTTATGACCAATTACCATGGGACAACATATAATAAAAAAAAATTTAGGTGGTCAAAATGGAGAAAAATAACAGAAAGCATTTTATTACTACGAATAGGGTTTATGATTGGGTAATCTCAACAGATGAAATTAGGATAAAAGTACCGATAAAAAAACCTAAAAAGGTCTCTAAAGTTGATACTTATCAGTACAATGCTTTATCGGATGGAATTAGTGCAGTTTATACAAATGATGATGAACTTAAAGATTACGGAGAACGAGGTATTTTAGATCCTAAAAAAGTCTCATATACTAACCTATTCATAAATGGAGTATTACAACCTCCAAATACTTATGAGGTTGAAAAAGGGTGTTTACGTTTAAAAACCAAAGATATTCCTATTAAAAATACTCCAATTAATCTTCAGTTTGTAACTATTTATCAGTTATAAAAAAAGGTAAGGAATTTATACCTTACCTTTTTGGGTTAAGTTGCAACATCTGTCGTTGAAGTTGGCGAGAAGTTTACTACTTCTAAAACAATTGGAGTGCCTGCTAGAATTGGGTCTCCACCTGCAGGGACGTCAACATCAAGTGAACCCTCAGTTGTTGCACCAGGTGTATAAGTTGATATTCCCTCCATTTGTAGAACTCCGTTAATATAAACATTAAAGTAGCTATTATCAGTATTTAAAACAGGTAGATCAGTAGCTACAGCACCAGCGTCATCAAAGAAATCTGCTGTATCAATTGACAGTGTAGTCCCAGCAGAAGTTTCTCCTGTAGTTACGTGAAAGAACTTTTCTTGTTCTGGGTCTACAGAGGTTGTAGTAGACGCTGTCACAAGTAATTTCATAAGTTGTAGTGCCATGAATAAGCCTCCTTTTTATTTATCGTATTACTGATTATCATAATATGATTTAAAAATCAGAGTTGCTGTAGACAAGTTAATTAAATTAAAGTTTATAAATTATAGAGGTGAGTTATAGCTGAGCGGTAAAAAGGGGCTAAGGAGTGTAAAAAGTATGTTAAGTTGTAAAAGGGAGGAGGTTACTCAATGAGTGAGGGATTATTACCACAGAATCAACAAGCAGCAGCATCGTTATTAGCAAGTGGAAGTAAGGATAAACAGCAAATTGCTAAGACAATTGGAGTGTCTAGAACCACTTTATATAATCGGATGAAAGATGAAAAGTTTAAGGATGAGGTGGACAGCTTGAAACACGAAATAAAAGTTTTCGGTCAAGATATGATTGCTGGTAAGTTGGCTGAAGCGGTACATAAGTATGGGGATCTAATCGACTCTACAGGCAATCAACGTGTGAAAGCTGAAAGATACCAGTATTTCATTAATCGTAACCTTGGTAAGCCTACAAGTAAGCTTGATATTGATACTTGAATCAATACAGCTAATGAGGTTGATAAGGATATTCTTGATGCTGAGTTTGGAGAGTGGGAAGTTGATAAGGTTGATGAATAGAGCATAAAACTATATTCGTACATTATTACGTAAAATGTAGATTACACGTAACTAAGTAACAATCTTCAAAGAAAAAACCCTTATGTATCAAGGGTTTCGTGAAGGGTTTAAAATTATCTAAATTTATTCAATTATACACTCTTGTATACGTTGATATACCGTTAGATTATGCATAGTAGTGGATGAGGACAATGCATAAAATAATGTATAAATAATCCCTTAATATTGTTCAGAATGAAGGGGTGGGGGCGTTCTATTTTCAATTTTGCCAAATCCCCTACAACGAGCTATACAGTTTTTTATAAGATTTTCTTAGTCTTAATTACATTAAAATGCTGTTCCCATATAAGGAAACAACATTTTAAATTTATTGTTGATATCGTAATACTTTTAGGAGGTACGAAAGGCTAATTAAATTTAAATTTATCTGGTCAATAAAGCGCTTTAAACTTAATATTAATGTTCTTATAAAACGTAACATTTCACCGCCTCCTTATTAAGAATTATGGTCTAGAAAGCCTATAATTATTATAGGGGCTAAATAAATTTTTTTGGTAAATGTAACCTTCTTTTCAAAACCTTAATAGATGCATTAATTTTTTACTTGAGCTTAAAACTAAGGTGAATTCAATTAAGAAGAAGGTGAAAAGTTTGTCAAACCCTTTTGAAGCCTTATGGAATATAGTGAATAAAGAAATAGATAATACAAATGAAAAAAATTCACCATTGCATATTGGAGAGGCAATGGATTGTTGGACTTATTTGACTGCATTGGCAGAGTTTATTAGGTTTGAAGAAGCCGGTCTGAATACATCTACTGACGATGAAGTATTAGAAATGTTAAATGATGCTATAAGAATGTGTGAAAATCAGTCTGAGAAATTAAGTAGTTTTATGAAAAAAGAGGGAATTCCTTTACCAGAAACCTCTCCACCGAAGCCTAAATCAGAACCTAATGCAATTCCATTAGGAGTTAAATTATCAGACGAAGAAATCACAAATGGAATTACTTTAAAACTAACTTCGTGTCTTATGATGTCTGCAAAAGGAGAAATCGATGCTATACGTACAGATATAGGCGTAATGTGGTTTAAATTTCATACAGAGATGCTAACTTTTGGAGTGACGTTAAAGTCATTAATGATTAAACGTGGATGGTTAAAAGTACCTCCTTATTATTATCCACCTGGACAACCATCTAATTAAATGAAGACATTTTGTAAAATTAATCTGGTTAATACCAGTTAAATCATAACTTTGTATTCACCAGATTAATTTTTTATTGGAGGTGACCAACATAACTAATTTTAACACAATTGAAAACCGTAATCTCCTTAGAGACTACCTATATAAAGAATTTACTCAAAATAAAGGCTTAAACTCGGCCTAGGCAAAAGAACGAGTGAAACAGCTTATGCTCAAGCATGATAAAAACCTATTCGGTGAAAACAGCCTCGCTTATTCACTTAGTAAACGCTCCTTATCATTCTTCTGGCAATACTTCCTTCAAGATTTCTTTATTCCTAAAGATAATAATGTTGTTCGCCCATTAGCTCCTGTTTATTATGAAGTATGGAAGCAACTTGAAGATATATTTATTCATCATAAGCATGATAAGCAAGAGTTTATCCTTCCTCGTGGATGTGCTAAGACAACCATTATTGATATGGCACTTAGTTGTTATCTTCATTGCTATGGCTTGAGTATATTTACAATTGTACTCGCTAACCGTGAACTAGATGTGGTTAACTTTGTTGATCAAACTAAGAAAGCATTGAAGACTCCTCATATTGTCCACACATTCGGAAACTTGGTGAATCCTCGTAAGCGCGCAGTAAATAAACTTGAATTGGAATTAGACAATGACACTAAGATTCAAGCTTATTCCTCTGGTTCATCTGTTCGTGGTGCTGGTTATATTTCCCTTAAAGGTATTTATCGTCCTATGGTTTATATTGCGGATGATTACATAGCTGAAAGTGACATATTAACCGATGATAGCAAGCAAAAGAAGTATCAAAGTGGCTTTAAGGAAGTAGAAGAAGGTGGAGTGTGCAGCGGTTTTCCGTAATGGTAAATTGATTAAACCAGCTACTAAGTTTTTAGTTCTTGGCACTCCACTTGCTCAAGGTGATTTTATTGATGCAATTTCTAAGAACCCTGAGTACAAAGTATTCCATAGAAGCGTTGTAGACTTTAACAATGAGGCATTGGCCGGAATTCAGAAATATACTTTTTGATGATAAGCGTGAGGAATCAGCAGAAGATGCTAAGAAATATTATCTTAAGCATATAGAACATATGGAATTCCCTACAATTTGGGAGAAGTACAGTTGTTACAATTTAGCTTTGAAATATTTCACTAAGCGCTTAGCCTTCATACAGGAGCTAATGTGTAATGTAGAAAATATTGGTGACAAGTGGTTTAAATCCAATCGTACACAATCAATTGAAGAAATTGAAGATCATACATTTGAGAAAACATTGCTTACTATTGATACTGCTGGTGTGAAGAATTAAAATAAATCTCGCTCGGATTACTTTGCATTTGTTGTTGGATCTAATGGTGACAATGGTTTTAAGTATATTCGTAAAGGGTAGCTTAGGAAGTTTAATGAATTTGATCATTATATAAACCATGTGATTGAGTCGCTTAAAGAGTTTCACCTTCCATGGTGGTACTAGCAATCTAGATAAAAAAGAATTGGATCGAATAGTCAAGTATATTATTAAGAAACAAACAACTGGGCTTTCGCAGTTAGGTGTAAGATTTAGTTAAAGATGAGGTTTACTCGTTGGTTTAATTCCAGTGGGGAAACCTTTTTTTGTTTAAGGAGGTGAGACTATGACCGAAACATGGAAATTAGATAATGAACATTATGTACTCTATACAGATAGCAAAGATATCATAAATCGTATCAAGCGTTATTATGTTGATTTTCACTTGATGGCTACTTATGAGAAGGATGAGAAAGTATTTGCGCTTCAGTATAGATTACCAATTAAAAGAAAACGAGTAGCGCAGCGTTTAGCACGTATATAATTTCATGTACAAAAATACAAAAAATAAGACGTTTTGAGGGTAGTGAAGTGCTTACCCATGTATTTATGCTAGAAGTCGATTATCTTTTCTCATATTAGCTATAAAGTAGAGAACCGAACCATTTACACATGTTTTTGAGGGGTTTACCTTGTTAGTTACAATTGAGTAGCTGGTGAGGTAACCCCCTTTTTTGTTTTAACGTACCTCAGCATATTATAAAATAAAACCTTGTAATTTCATCGGAATTATATTATATTTTTTTTCAAGGGAGTGAGAAAACTGGATACCAACAAGAGAGCACAAAAGTTTAAAAGTTTTTTCAAAGCTAGGTTAAATAGGAAATTAACTTTAAAAGAATTAAAATTTATTAGATGGTTGGCAAAATTAGAGGGTATAAAAAGCAAAAAGGATTGATATATCATTCTATTTAGAGGAAATTTCCATTGTTTGTTTTTCCGTATCAAGTCCTCGGGCATCTAACTCTTCTTTTAAAATGGAAATGAAATCTGTGTCTAAATTTAACCTTATAGCTTCGTAATAAACTTCAGACAGGGTTTGATCGTCTAATCTATTAAACATAGTTACTAAAACCTCTTTCTCAATTTTACATAAGATTATACTTGTTTTTAAGCACGAAATATATTTTAACTTAAAACGATAACGTAATAAAGTGATATTAGGAAAAAAAAAACAGTGAATTATGTTATGAATTGATTACATAAAAGCAATATCGGAATCAAGGCATTAAAAGAGAATTTTTAAAATACAAAAAGCCCTCATACCATCATGTGAGGGCTAACATGGCTTATGTGTGAGTTGTTCGGATGTCTAATAACCATGTTAATTAAATAATTTCCATTAATTTCAAAAAATATTCATGTGAGATTATCTCCTATACTTTGTTACATCTTGTCTCTTTTTGACTATTATTAAAGAAACAGGAGGCGTTATAGATGAAACCAACATTAAACCAATTAGTAAATGAATTCGAATCTAAATTAAATCGAAAGCTAAGGGACATAGAGCTTAAGGTGCTTGAGTTTTTAGTAAATACTGATTCAGATAGCTCTGAACCTTTACTTTCATCAAGTGAGTAAATAAATTAATTTCTTCACGATATCCCCTACAAACCACTAAGTAATTGCACTTTTCAGTTACTTTTCCTTGATCGTATACAGTAATATCAGTTTTGCGCATTTCTTTTTTTAGGTCAAGAATATCCATACTAATTTTATTTATCGTTTTCTCTATTAGACTTAGGTAAGGCTCTTCAAACTTAAAACCTGCATTCTTGACTTTACCTAAGTCATTTTCTAATACTTTACGAGTCAAAGGAAGATATATATATAGTAAGACTAAATCTAGATCATGTCCGTTAAGCATAAGATCACCTTTTTGAATTGATTATATACGAATGTTTGTTCGTTTTTGATAGAAAGGTGATTTTTATTATTTACATCCCTAAATATTTATCTACGTCTTTATTTCCCCCTAGTTTTTTGTCGCTCTCAAATATAACGTATACATCAATTAGGAAGCGATCGAAACGCAAGGAAGGTACTATCTAATATGTCTGACTACGTTTCAGCCTTCAGAGATAAAGAGAAAGTGTACTATCTTAATGCAGAAGGTAGAGAACGTGTCGAATGTAATAAGGTGAGGAAGAAGTCTGTTCAAGTTGGTATCGTTACGTGAAGAGAGTTACAGGGGAATTAGGATTAAATGTAGAGCAGATTGATCAGTTAATGGGGAAAATCACATCATACAAGCTATTCAAGCGTGATAGAGTGTATTATGGCAATGCTGAAATCCTTCTAGTGTTTTTTATTATGTAGCATTGAGGAACGTGGCGATAATTGAATATTGGGTGATGTGTTGTCAGGTACGTATAGTGATGAGTCATTACAGCAACTTGATGGGAAAAGTTATTCGACTTATTTATTTTTAACTGCTTAATCTCTCCAAAAGAAAAAATTAAGGAGTAAAATTAACCATATTTCTTCAATCTATAAATCTTTCTAGACTAAATAAGACTGTCTATGGTATATTTTACTCAACCGAAAAAGTGGTACGTGATGACTGGGAAACCCTTGCTACATCAATGCTCCGTGTCATGATGATGCAAATGGGACAAAATCCATCGCAAAAGAAAATTAATCAAATCATGAAAGCGATGCAGAAACAACAATCTAAATAATTGTATGGACAAGCACCTCAAGTTTGAGGTGTTTTTCTACTTTTGTAAGATTTACTCATAGTGGCCTAAAGTACTACAACCTTCTATTTTTCGAAGGGAAAAGGAATCACCACAAGGTATGTCGAATAATCGTATGAGTTTGTTCTAAAGGTGGATTGTAGGAAAGGTCAACGTTGGATAGGAGAGGTGTCGTGTAAAAAGTGAAAGTATTTAAAGATTTGTGGTGGTTTTTTAAAAAAGAAAAAGTATCATATGGGCTAGGTATTGTTGTGTTAGCTCTTGTTTCCCTTCTTACATTAACACCTCCATTAATTGTTGGGATCATAGTGGATCACATAGTAGATGTAACATTAACAACAAACATTTTACTAATGTGGGTTGGTGTTTTGTTGTTAATTGGTATTCTTACGTACGGATTACGGTTTGTTTGGAGAATCCTCATTTTTGGAGCGTCAATTCGATTAGCAAGGTTGCTTCGAAATCGATTATATGAACATTTTACAAATATGTCTCAACGTTTTTATCAACGTCACAGAACAGGTGATTTAATGGCGCATGCAACTAATGATATCCGAGCTGTGCAAATGACAGCTGGCCAAGGGGTGTTAACATTAGTTGATTCATTAACGATGGGTGGATTTGTTATTATAACGATGGCAGCGACCATTAACTGGAAATTGACGCTGATCTGTTTAATACCGATGCCTTTTATGGCTTATTTAACGAGTTACTATGGAACGCTTTTACATAAGCGATTTCATTTAGCACAATCCGCTTTTTCGCAATTAAATGATACTGTTCAAGAAAGTGTGACGGGAGTACGTGTGGCAAAAACATTTGGCCAAGAAGAGGATGAAATCAATCGATTTAAAGACAAATCAAATGAAGTTGTTGAGAAAAACGTAGCTGTTGCTAAAATTGATGCATTATTTGATCCGACCATTTCATTGATCGTCGGAATATCATATTTTTTAGCAGTGGTTTTTGGAGCACGTTTTGTCATTGCTGAAGAAATGACAATTGGTCAATTAACGAGTTTTACTTTATATCTTGGCCTATTGATCTGGCCAATGTTAGCGTTTGGATGGCTATTTAATATCGTTGAACGTGGACGTGCTTCTTATGATCGAATTTCTTCATTGCTAGCAGAAAAACAAGATATTACAGATGATTTTGCAAAGAGCGATAACAAAGCAACTGGAGACATCGACGTCTCCTTACAAAAATTTTCATATCCAGGAAGTGACGATTACGCTTTGCAGGATATTGAGTTTACACTAAAACAAGGACAAACGTTAGGCATTGTTGGGAAAACGGGAAGTGGCAAATCAACGATAATTCGTCTTCTTCAGAGAGAATTTGATATAGAACATGGGTTCATTACCATTGGTGGGAACAGGCTTGAAGAGTATAAGTTAGATGACTTAAAAGCTAGTTTCGGGAATGTACCACAAGATCACTTTCTCTTTTCGGCAACAATTGCTGACAATGTGGCATTTGCAAAACCTAGTGCATCTATAAAAGAAATTATGAACAGCTGTAAGCTTGCTAGTATTCATGATGATATTATTGGGTTTAAAGATGGATATGAAACCGTCGTAGGTGAACGTGGTGTGACATTATCGGGAGGTCAAAAACAACGGATTGCGATTTCAAGGGCTATTTTGCCAGACCCGAACGTGTTGATTTTAGATGATTCCTTATCAGCAGTCGATGCGAAGACAGAGGAACAGATCCTTGAATCACTAAGAATAAATCGTGCTGGGAAAACGACCATTATTACTGCACATCGACTTAGTGCCATTAAGCATGCCAATTTGATTATTGTTTTAGACGAAGGACGAATTATCCAACGTGGGGATCATTCTACGTTAATGAAAGAAGATGGTTGGTACAGGAGAATGTATGAGCACCAACAATTAGAAGAGTTAGTGGAACAAGGAGGTCAGCAGGATGAAACATAAGGACCAAGTATTAACGAATTACGAGCAAAGAGCAATTCTTTGGCGTTTACTTCGTTATGCGAAGAAACATATGAAATCACTTATGATTGCATTTACTTTGCTCCTCCTTGCAACAGGTGCTGAGCTTCTCGGCCCCATCTTAATAAAGATTTTTATAGATGATTATTTAACACCGCGGAACTTTCCGTTTGAACCATTAGTGTGGTTGGCAGTTATTTACGTTGTACTACATCTGTCTTCTGTTTTTATTAATTACTTTCAAGCATATATGTTTCAAAAAATATCTTTGAAAATTGTTCAGCAACTTCGAGTTGATGTTTTTTCAAATGTCGAACGACAAGGCCTTGCATTCTTTGATCGTACCCCTGCTGGTGGATTGATCTCTCGAATTACGAACGATACAGAGTCTATAAAAGAGTTTTATTTGACAGTTCTTGCAAACTTTGTTCAGAACATCATGTTCCTAATTGGAATATTTATAGCAATGTTTTATTTGAATCCGACTCTTGGTCTTTTCTGTATTGTCTTATTACCGATCATTTTTGGATTAATGCAGTTATATCGAAAAATTAGCTCTAAATTTTATGCGGATATGAGTGAAAAGATAAGTCAACTAAATGCAAAAATGAATGAAACGATCCAAGGAATGGCCATCGTTCAAATGTTTCGTCAGGAGAGGCGTCTTCGAAAAGAGTTTGGTAAGGTGAACGAAGAGCATCTCCAAGCTGGTATGAAGAGCATGAAGTTGGATGGCCTTTTGCTAAGACCAATGGTTGACTTAATTTCAATATTGGCTCTTATTTTGGTTTTAAGTTATTTTGGCATTACGTCTTTTACAAATCCGGTTGAAATAGGGGTCTTATATGCATTTGTTAACTATTTGGATCGTTTCTTCGAGCCAGTCAATCAAATGATGATGCGCTTATCACTTTTTCAACAAGCCCTTGTATCAGCAGGGCGTGTCTTTAAGCTAATGGACTATGAGGAATATGCACCATCAAAGCAAGGTCGAGGATTGCCTAAAATTGAAGAAGGTAGCATTGAATTTAAGAATGTTTCTTTTTCTTATGATGGTGAAACGGATGTTCTGAAAAATATTTCATTTTCAGTAAAAAAAGGAGAAACCGTAGCTCTCGTTGGTCATACAGGAAGTGGAAAAAGTTCGATCATCAATGTGTTAATGAGATTTTACCAACTTGATAGAGGGGATATTGTCATTGATGGACAATCAATTCATCATTTTGATAACAAGGAATTAAGGAATAATATAGGACTCGTTCTTCAAGACCCATTTCTCTATACAGGTACCATATCGAGTAATATTCGTTTATATCGGAACGATTTAACTGACCATCATATAAGAGAAGCCGCTAGATTTGTACGGGCAAATGAATTTATTGAGAGACTACCACTTTCTTACGATGCCAAAGTAACTGAAAGAGGTTCGACCTTTTCAAGTGGTCAGAGACAACTTTTATCCTTTGCTCGAACAATTGTCACAAATCCAAAAATTCTAATATTAGATGAGGCGACAGCGAATGTTGATACTGAAACTGAGGAGGCAATCCAAGATGCCTTGAAGCGAATGCAAGAAGGAAGAACTACAATAGCGATTGCCCATCGGTTATCGACGATTAAGGATGCAGATCAAATTATTGTTCTTCATAAAGGTGAGATTGTTGAACGTGGTAACCATATAGAGTTGTTAGAAAAAAAAGGCCTTTATCATAAGATGTATTTACTGCAAAAAGGGTCATCCGAATTAGAAAATGCTGACTCCCAGATTAAAGTAAAGAAATGAGCGATAATGATAAAAAAGAGAACCACAGTCATTTTTGAAGGTGGTTCTCTTTATTATTAGCATTTTCATAGTGGTTCAGTAAAGTATCCAACTCTTGACTGACGGTTAATACAGCATGCGACGAAAGTCCCTTGATGAGGGCGAGTTCTATTAATTCATTTCGCTTTTTTTCTATTGTTCTAAGTAATCCTTCGCTCATAGAGATTCCCTTCTTCTCTAATTCTTGTAATAATTATACAAATTAACTAGTAAATTTACAACCATAACTCAATAAAAGAAGGGGAAAATAGGTATTATCTCATAGCTCATGTCTGATTCAAGCAAAAACTATTTGAATTAAATTGAAACAAGCCGCGCTTTCCTGTATCTTTAAGTAATGAACAATTATCACCGATAAGAAAGGGGTGAGCAGCTTGGACGAAATATATATATGGATAACATCGGTTGGAGCTGTAGTTATGGCATCATTCGCAATTTTTATACGCTTAAAAGCGACGAAAAGACCGGTATCAGCGAAAAAAATTATTATTCCACCGATCTTCATGTCAACGGGGTTTCTTATGTTTTTATATGAGCCGGCCCGACCAGCCTTTTTGCAAGTAATAGAAGCTGTTTTAGTTGGTATGATTTTTTCAATCCTGCTTATTAAAACATCAAAGTTTGAAATAAGAGATCAACAAATTTACATGAAACGATCAAAAGCATTTGCGTTCATATTAATAGGGTTGCTGTTTGCTCGAATTATTTTTAAGCTGCTAATTGGAGATACAATAAATGTAGAAGAATTAGCAGGTATGTTTTTTTTGCTTGCATATGGAATGATTATACCTTGGCGTATATCTATGTACATGAATTTTCGTCAACTAGAGAAAGTACTAGAAAATTCACTTCAGAACAAAAGTACACTGCCAGTAGAGACTTAAGAAAAATCAAGAATAAAACAACAAAAGTAGACATGTCCCAAAAGGGGCACGTCTACTTTTTATATTAAAAGGGTGGTGACTCAAAAGGTCTGTTTTTGACTTTTTGAGCCACCACCGAAGCAATGAGCGTAGTCGCTACATCTTTACAAGTCTTGAGATGAGTGGGGTTCTATTTCAAGAAGAGTAGCGAACGGAGCATTGCTAACACTGTTCCAGACTTTTAGAACAGCCTTATTCCTTCACATCTTCTTTTGCAAGTCGTTTTAATGATTTAATTTTCCCATGAGGATTCTGTGCCTCTTTACGTGCTCTAAATTGTCGTTCGGCTTGTCTTTTTGATTGGCTCATCCTTCATCACCTTTAATCTTTATTATTGTTATTTGAAAAATATTTGCTCATCTAACTTCTAGGTTGTCAAATAGCAATTATATTATCCAATGTTGAACAGACAAAGATTTGGTAATTAGTTTAAATGAGTAAAAACCACAACCCGAAGAAAAAACAAATGTTCAAGTATTCCATAGTTAGGCCCATGCTTATTAAGACGTTTCTAGAAGATCTTTATATGGTTTCATATCGATGTTTTTCTCTCGCAGTTTTTTCATAAGAAATTTATGGTCCCTTTTTGGCGTTGCAAGTATATATCCTCTAATAATATAATCTTGTGGCAGGTAATCAAGATTATCTTGTAACGCGAGTTCCCCAATTTTTCCTGCAATTTTTCCTTTAGCTACATCTCTAAATAACTCTGGAACAGGTTCGACTAAATCATTTAACAAATCTCGTTGCTCATCATTCCAAAGGTGTAATGTTTTTTCGATATAATAGTCCTGCCAATCTAAAATGGATTTACCATCTTCCTTTGGCAGCCTTTTAAGAAATTTCCGAAACATAAAATACCCACCAATAAACATTACTGTTATTAAAAAAATTGTCCATAAGACAATAAACCACATAAACCAAGTAGGCATCGTTTTTCACCTCAACTTTTTATCATACTTATCCTACCATAAAAAATAAGAACCTGCACTCGAATACAATGAGTGATTCCAAATTGGAAAAACGTTTGGTAAGATAAGTAATCGAGGTGATGAAAATAATGATTTATTTAATAAGCTATGCATTTCATATGCTTGTGTCAGTTTTGTTCTTTGTCTTAATTCCGTTTCCTTTTCTAATTAAAGGTAGCTTATTGGACGAGCCTGGCAGGTTTACACTGTTGTTGAAAATATATAAACGAATCATTTGGCTTGCTCATGGTGGCGTAGTTATTGCCATTGTTTCCGGGTTTCTTATGACGACACAGTGGTTAACAGTGTGGTTTTTTATAGTTGTGTTAATTTGGTTAGCATTAAGTGCCCTTCTTGGTATGACAGCAAAAGCTGTTCGGATTATTCTAGAGAATCTGGAGAAGGATAAAAAAGTAGAAGATGAAATAAATAAGTTAAGATTGTATAGCTTTTTACTAATGATTGCAATCCTATCAATGTTTATGATGAAAATAGTATTATACATATAAAATGGTAAAAAAAGGTTTTTGTTTTGTGGGTGTTCACAAATGGCGCAATGTACGTTTTGCAATGTGAACAATGTCATTGACTGTAAAAGTATCTATACTAACAGTAATAGAGAATGCATAAGGAGGACCAATAATGCTAATTGGAGTTCCAAAGGAAATTAAAAATAATGAGAACCGTGTTGCGATGACTCCAGCAAGTGTTATGACACTCGTTCAGGCTGGTCATGAAGTAATCATTGAAAAGGATGCAGGATTAGGGAGTGGGTTTGAAGACGCTACGTATGTTCAAGCGGGTGCTGAAATTGAAGCTGACCCAGTAGCGATCTGGGAAAAAGTTGACATGATCATGAAAGTCAAAGAACCACTCCCGTCGGAATATGGATATTTTCGTAAAGGCTTAATTTTATTCACGTATTTACATCTTGCGGCAGAATCTGAGCTAGCTAAAGCATTAGTTGAGAAAGAAGTTACTGCGATAGCTTATGAAACGGTTCAAGTTGGAAGAACGTTACCTCTTTTAACACCGATGAGTGAAGTAGCTGGTCGTATGGCAGCTCAAATAGGGGCCCAGTTCCTTGAAAAACCAAAAGGCGGGATGGGAATTCTTTTATCTGGTGTTCCTGGTGTGAAACGTGGAAAAGTAACAGTTATTGGTGGTGGAGTTGTTGGGACAAATGCAGCGAAAATTGCTATGGGCCTAGGGGCAGATGTGACAATTATGGATTTGAGTCCAGATCGTTTACGTCAGTTAGATGATTTATACGGAACCGACATACAAACACTTATGTCCAATCCTTTAAATATCGCTGAAGCCGTTGCTGATTCTGACTTAGTGATTGGTGCAGTACTCATACCAGGTGCGAAGGCTCCTAAACTTGTTACAGAAGAAATGATTAAATCAATGAAACCTGGATCTGTAGTTGTTGATGTAGCGATTGACCAAGGTGGTATTATTGAAACTGTTGACCGAATTACGACACATGATGAGCCAACCTACACAAAACATGATGTTGTTCATTATGCCGTAGCCAATATGCCCGGTGCTGTTCCGCGAACGTCAACAATTGCGTTAACAAATGTGACAATTCCTTATGCACTTCAAATTGCTAATAAAGGAGTGCATCTCGCTCTTACAGAGAATCATGCATTAGAGTTAGGGCTAAATACAGCAGCTGGAGCAGTTACGTATGCTGCCGTGGCATCTGATTTAGGGTTGGAATACATGACAGCAAAAGAAGCACTAGAAAAATTAAATAAATAAGGGCAGACCGGTTAGTAAAGCCAATGGATAAGGGACTTTTCATTGGCTTAAATTAACTGGTCTGTTTTTGCGAGGAAATCCTCATTCTTTGTCGATAGTTAGTTTCCTTATTTTCCAGAAAATGATATGCTTAAACTAATTAAAGATAGTATGTCATTTTATAAAAGATAGTAACTACTAATTATACATTTGGTGGGGTATTAAGATGAACATATCAGAAACGGAGAAAGAAATTTTAGACCGAATTACGGATCCATTTTATGCGCTCGATCAAAACGGGAACTTTACATATATTAATAAAGCTGCTTCTAGAATTCTACAGCAAGACAGGGAAAAAATAATGGGGAAGAGTGTTTGGTCCGTCTTTCCAGAAACCGTTAAATTACCTTTATATAATCAATACAAGAAAGCCCTCGAAAAACAAAAAACGGTTTCTTTTGAAATGTATTATCCGCCATTAAAGTTATGGTTTAGTATTAAGGCTTATCCTTCACAAAAGGGCCTTTCTGTTTATTTTCAAGATATTACCAAACAGAAGCATTCCGTATTAAATCGTGAATCTCATTATGAGTCTTTATTTGAAAACAATCCAGATGCTGTTTTTTCTTTTGACTTAGATGGGAACTTTCTCAGGGTAAACCCTGCAATGGAGAAATTAGCTGGCTACACCGAAGAAGAACTTTGTAAGATATCCTATATGCCTTTAATATTAGATGAGAATTTAGAGCAAACCAACGAGTATTTTATGGAGGCTACCCGAGGAATTACGCAAAATTATGAAACTAAAATAAGACATAAGAATGGAAATATTATTGATTTAAAAGTAACAAACATGCCTATTATTATTGGACAAGAAATTGTCGGTGTATACGGTATTGCTAAGGATATTTCTAACCAAAAAAGAACGGAAAAATTATTGTTTGAATCCGAGAAGTTAACTGCTGTCGGTCAGCTTGCAGCATCGATTGCTCACGAAATCAGGAACCCGCTTACATCGATTAAAGGCTTCTTACAATTAATTAAATCGACAGTAAAGGAAGTACGTAGTGATTTTTTAGATATTATGTCTGACGAAATAACAAGAATTGAAATGATTACTAGTGAGTTGCTAGTGCTAGCTAAACCACAAGCTCTTGATTTCAAATACGAAGATTTAAATAGAATCATTGAAGATGTTGTCATGCTGCTAAGTTCTCAGGCTTTAATTAATAATGTCGAAGTAATTACTGATATTGAAGACCTACCCAATGTGAAGTGTATAGGAAGCCAGTTAAAGCAAGTGTTTATCAACTTAATTAAAAACTCAATTGAGGCAATGCCAAATGGGGGAGAAGTGGTTATTTCTGCAAAGTTGTTTAGCTCAAAAGAAATTTTAATCCAAGTTGTCGACCAAGGAAGTGGGATCCCAAATGAGTTCCTTTCGAAAATTGGTACACCCTTTTATACAACAAAAGAAAAGGGAACAGGTCTTGGATTAATGACAGCATTAAAAATTATTGATTCCCATAGCGGCAAATTGGAGATATCGAGTCTCCAAAATAAAGGGACAACGATTGAAATTTTTTTACCAATTGAAGCAGAGGCTAAAACTAAATAAAATCTACATTAGAAGCTTTAACTGAGAGTGTTCTAGTAAGTAAAGAGGATGATGAAAAATGGAACAACAAGATGTGGTATCAATTTTAAACCAGTTACGTAATCAAGAATTGAAATCGTATAGAGTGTCAAAAGAGGACTTTAATGTTTTTCGAACAATATTACTTAAACAAGAGGATGCAATTGATTTTCGAGGAAATGCCCAGCATAGTGGGGAAACCATTTATACTTACGAACCCGGTTGGACGAAATAAGTAGCTGTTTTTCTTTAGCTCGTACATACAGTAAAATAAATAACTTCTAAAGGAAGTACCTGTTATTAATAATAGGTGCTTTCTTTTTATCCACTTTTTATGAAAGAGGTGGGCAATATGTCTTGTATGAGATAATGGAGCGCATATACCTAAAAAATACAATAGTCTTAATTTTCATACTTTTATTGAAGTTGTACAAATTCGTAATTTCGACAAGAAGATGATCAAACTAAGTAGAATATTTAATAGTTGTAAAAAATACATATGGAGGAATTTATGAGTCAGGCGGAATTTTTAATCAATATTACTCAGTATCAACAACCTTTCTTTAATGCGTTAGCAGCGCTTTTTACCTTTGTGGGAAACGAAGAGTTTTACTTTTTAATTGTTCCATTGGTTTATTGGTGTATTGCAAAACAGGCAGGATTTAGGCTGTTTTACATTTTTTTATTATCGGTTACTATTAATGCTTTCTTGAAAATCACTTATGCTATCGAGCGTCCGATCGGAACGGAAGGAATCAATTCGCTGTATATAGAATCAGCGGAGGTCGGGAGTCATTATCCTTATGATTCATTTCCTAGCGGTCATGCTCAAGGTTCCACAACACTTTGGGGCTATTTGGCGTATTTAGTAGCCAAACCTTTATTTTTGGTGTTTTCAATCATTCTTATTTTGTGTATTTCATTTTCTCGTCTATACACAGGGCTTCATTGGCCGACGGATGTGGTAATAGGTATTATTGTAGCAGTTATTATTTTAATTATTTCTATACGATTACAGGATAAAATCTCGAAGCTATCAGAGAAAGTAAAATGGACGTTAGCAATTGTTACGCCACTACTTATTGTTGCTGTTTTCCCAGAAGAAGAAGGCGTGAAATATGCAGGTTTCTTGTTAGGAGCAGGGATTGGATATTTATTTGAATATAAAAAAGTTAGAATGATTATTTCAAAGAAGGTATGGAGAAAGACAGCTGCCTATGTGGTTGGACTTGTAGGCCTATTTGCCCTTCAAGTTGGGCTGAAAGTGTTGCTTCCTGAAATGTTAGTTTTTGATTTTATACGTTATGGATGCATTGGTTTATGGGGACTACTCGGAGCACCTTACTTGTTTGTAAAGTTACATATTTATAAGAAAGATTATGAAACGACAATTCCGAGTGAACATTTATCAGTTTAATAACTAGAATCCAGCTCTATTTATTATTTTCAATTAAGTTTACAAATAGATCTTAATATTCAGGAGTTCCAAAACGTAATGCTAACTTTTGGGCTCCTTTTATTCATTTAAGGATCAATCGATTTTATGAAAAAATTATTTTTTTGAAGATGCGCCGTTTGGGAATTGATCGCATAGTATGTAGCATCACAAAGAACGGAGCGATGAAAATGGCAACAAAGAATAAAAAGAAAAAAGTAGCCCCGAAAATTACAGCAGCAGAAAAATATCAATATACGATGAAAATAGTTACATCAGCAACCTGTCTAGCTTGTAAACAACAATGCACAAGGGGATTACGGTATATAGATAAAATGAGCAAACCTGGGAATATAGGAAAAGGAGTTGCCTGTCATTTAACAAAAGGCAGAGCTTTTAAATAAAAAACAATAACTATATGAAGAGAGGGGGATCTGTCAATAGATTACCTCTTTTTTTTGAATTGATTACATAAAAGGTGAAAAAATAATGAATTTAGTAGTATAACGTTGAAACTTTTGGTGAGAATGTTATAGGTTAGTAGAGAATATGAAAATGAGGTGAATTTAGGTGCGAAAAACAATAGGAATTGTAGCACTAATTGTTTTATTCTTAATCATCCTAACTGCTTGTGGGCAGACAGAAGAGGAACAAGGAAGTGTTGAACTCGTTGATGAACTTACGGCTATAGAAGTGGAATTAGATATTCCTGAATTTGCGGAAATTGGCGAAGCCGTTACGTTTAACAGCATTGTAACTCATGGTGATGACTTAGTTGAAGATGCAAATGAGGTAATTTATGAAATTTGGCTAGATGGTCAAAAGGAAGCTAGTATTATGGTAGAAGCAGATGCTCAAGAAGGGCATATTTACTCATTAGATTATACGTTTGAAGAGGCAGGAGTGTACCATGTCCAAACACATGTGACAGCACGTGGAATGCATCGGATGCCGACTGAACAAATTCAAATTGGCGAAGAAGAAATAACAGCTGATCATAGTCATAGCCATGACCAGCAACATGATGATAACCATGCTCACCACCACCATCACAATGACGTCGATATCGATACAGAGTTGAAAAATGATCGACTAGTTGTTCAAATTGTAGTGGAAGGTGACAAGTATGAATCAGGTAATGTAACATTTGAAATGTGGCAAGAGGAAGGCGAACAACGAGATTGGTTAGATTTATTTGAAGTCGGCAATGGAGTGTACGAGCTTCGTGATATAGAAGGATTGTCAGGTCAATACTCTGTCATTGTCCATATTCAAGATGAAGAAATACATGAACATGTTAATATGACGTTAGACTTTTAAAATAATAGAAGACACGGATATGTGTTGATCCGCGTCTTCTTTACTTATTACTGATACTTAAGCAGAATTACGTTTTAACTTTTTGACCTTTAAGGCTTTAATTTTGGAAATGTTTAAGACAAAATTATCGTCGGTTACAATACAATCCTCACCGTTAATCTTGAGCCGGTACATATCCTTTCTCACATCTGACTTAGTAGTGAAATTAACTTGCTGTCCGCTATGAAACTCAACGGATACTTGAAATTTTTTCATACTAATCAGCTCCTTAAAGATATTATATCACGTTTCCATAAAAATCTATAATTCCCCTCTATTCAGAGGAGCTATTAACGGTATAATTCTTAATAAAAGGCTGTTTTCGCATACTTTGTTGTTTTTATGAGGTATGTGTTTTCAACATGTTCGTTTCATTGCGCTCCAGCCACTCGCTTTCGAGGCAACTGAAAAAAGTACGGTTTTGACCTTTTTCAGTTGCCTTTAAGCAATGAGCGGAACCGTTGCTTTGTCTTAAAGCCTGCTATGAGTGGTTTTCTCATAGCAGGCGCGCAACGTGTAGAGCCATTGCTGCTTCCTCGAATCCGCTAAAAAGGATTTTTTCTTTCCGCGGGGAGGTGTCGAGTGACTTCCGCTTCATTTCACTACGAGAAAAAACGTTTCTTCACAGCAACAATCTTTACGAAAAAAGCTTAATAAAAAGAAAAAAAGACATGTTTTTGAGGACACTGAAAAGGAATTGCTCTCGCCAGCATCCTCTATGCAATGTGCGCAGCCATCACACTTAATCGAGGCACTGAAGAGGGTTGCCTTTTCGGTGACTTCATTTTTTAAAACGTGTCTTCTTTTAATATGTCAGGTCTTAGTTTATTGTATGGGATTGGAAGCTCGAATATTAATATTAATCTTATTTTCCATTGTTTGTTTTTAAAGTCTTTCAATACTATTTCTTGCATATGTAATGTATGTCTGGAAATAAATAAAAAAAACTATATCATCAATTGAAAACGCTTGCAATATTTTCCCTTTTCACTATAATAAGGTGTACAAGGTATATCGAAACAAAGTTAACAAGAAATCTCCAATGATACTAAAAGGGAGTGACGCTTTTAATGGTAACTTTAAAAGAATTAAGAGAAGAGTTTGAAGAAAAGTTAAATAGACAACTCACAACGGAAGAAATTGAAATACTTCATTTCATGATTGATTCTCAATATCACAGAACGAATGAGGCTTTGGCTTAATTAAAATATATAATCTTATAACCCTATTAATCTATTTATATTATGTATTTAATTGTTAGGGCGCATTGCCTTTTACAAATCTTCCTTGATATCTTCTTTCCTACTTCGATTACATATAACTTCACTACTTTATTAAAGCCCGAAAAAACTTTATCAACTTCCCTTGATTAAAAAGTTACACAACTATATACACATGATAACGAATTTACAGCATATTATGTGATAGAAAGAAAAAAAGGGGAGAACATTATGTTACTTGATTTTCTAAAGGCGCGGTCGTTATTAGTCGGTGGAGTATTGGGGAGCATAATTGGACTCATCGGTATTATAGTATGATTACACCTTTTTTACAAATACGAGTCTATTCAATAAGATTACTGAAAGCTTAGCTGGTAAATGAATGTACACTATGTAAACTCCCCAGCATTAAATCTCCAATGCTGGAGAGTCATTTTTATAGCCAATAATCCATTTCCTTAACATTGTCACTATATTGTTGCCTTATTAATAACTCTTCTTGCTTCATTTCTTCATAAGCCTTTTCTTCAGATTCGGAAGATCCATATTGAAGTACATAATCACCATTTCTTAAGGTGGCTGTAATTTTCCAATGTACCATTAAGATTTCCCCCCTGGTAAGTAATTTCACAAAATTATATTCAGTGACATGGACTTTTATTAAAAGGAAAATAACTTAATTTTAAAAATTGATGACTATTGACGGCAAGTGAATTATGCTCGACTCTTAAATCCATCTAATCGAAAAGGACTATACGTATCAATGTAGTGCGCCATGATAGCCCCAGCGGCTGGAAACTGTTTTCTAAATTCTCTACAAGCATTCACTCTATAATCATTTAGATGAGTAATGACAGGGTCATATTTGACGAGCACTTCTGCCATGACGGAAAGCGATATAAAATGTTCTTTTGTTTGTTCGTCGAATCCTGATTCTTTGATACGAATTTCAGTTACTTTAACGGTGTTGCTACAATAATTTTTTATAACACTCTTGCGCTTCGTAAGAGTCTCATTACATGAGTTCTCTGGAGCGTATAAGTAAATATTTGCTTCACAATAAGCTTTTCCTCTATACAAGTAAAAACCCCCTTGTCTACCTAAAGCCACTAAAATAGTGTGATTACCTTTTTAAAGTATAATCATCTATTATAATAAAAACTTATTTTAGCAGATTACATCTATTCTACCAATCTCAAATTAAGAATTGTTATCTTAAAAACAAGTTAAAGCTTCTTCGTTTACCGGAAACAATGCAAGCTGTTGTTAAATAACATAAATAAAGCGTTTCCTCAGGAGTTCAAGCTAAATTAGCACAGCGGTAATATGTCAACACCCTAAAACTAGAAAATTGGAAATTGATTTAACTACAATCAAAAAAATCCCT
>NZ_JAWRVK010000034.1:0-48568 GCF_036663575.1 Halalkalibacter flavus | reverse complement strand
TGCGCCTAAAGGAGAAGAGCGTTCCTTTAGGCTTAAAACCTTTACGACGGCTCCGCTCAATGCTTCGAGTTAATAGAAAAAGGGAAAACCGCCCTTCCTTAAATAGAGCGGTCCTCGTGTGCATTGGCTTCACTCGTCGTGCGCCTAAAGGAGAAGAGCGTTCCTTTAGGCTTAAAACCTTTACGACGGCTCCGCTCAATGCTTCGAGTTAATAGAAAAAGGGAAAACCGCCCTTTTTCTATTAACTCTATAGCACCATTGCGGCGATCCAGCCGAAGATGAATAGTGGTATGTTGAAGTGTAAAAATGTTGGTACGCATGTATCCCATATATGATTGTGCTGGCCATCGGCGTTTAATCCGGCTGATGGTCCTAGTGTACTATCTGATGCTGGAGCTCCAGCATCTCCTAACGCCCCTGCTGTACCGATTAGAGCAATGATGGCTAATGGTGAAAATCCAGCAGCTAGACCAAGCGGGACAAACAATGTAGCAATAATTGGAATCGTTGCAAAAGAGGACCCTATCCCCATTGTTATAAACAAACCTATGACAAGCATTAATAATGCCGCAGCGGCTTGACTTTCTCCGACGATATTCGCTGCTTGTGTGACGAGTAACTCTACATGCCCCGTTTCACGGATGACAGCTGCAAACCCTGAAGCAGCAAGCATAACAAAAGAGATAAATGCCATCATCTTCATTCCTTCTGTAACGACACTATCTGCTTCCTTCCACTTTAATGACCCACTTAAAAGAAGCACAACAAGCCCCGCAAGAGCTGCGATAATCATAGAATCGGAAAGCTGCTGTACAATTAGAGTGGCAACAATCGCAATAAGGGCAGCAATGACAGACCACTTTGTAAATACTTGTTGATTTACAGGCGCTCCTACAATAGGACGGTCCTCATACTGTCTGCTTTTTCGATATGTTATAAAAATGGCAATGAGTAGCCCTAGAACAAGCCCTAGTGTAGGTAACGCCATCGCTTTAGGTATATCAGAAAGAGCAATCACTAAGCCATTTTCCTTCATGTTATCTGCAACGATCCCATGGAAAATCAAACCGAATCCATACGGTAAGAAGATATATGGGGCTGTTAATCCGAACGTTAAGATTGTTGCAATTGCACGTCGGTCCACTCCTAATTCATTTAAGATTTTTAGGATTGGTGGAATTAAAATAGGAATGAAGGCGATGTGAATTGGTACGACGTTTTGAGAGAAACAAGAAACGACCGCTAATAAAAAGAAAATAAGTGCTTTTGAAAGAGCTTTTTTTCTTGAATCTTCATTTCGTCCAACTAGCTTTATCACCCATGCAACCATGACATCCGGCAAACCGGTACGGGCAATCGCAACAGCAAACGCCCCTAGGAGTGCATAACTGAGAGCTACCGTCGCACTTCCACCTAAGCCATCAGTAAACACATCAATCGTCTGTGAAAAACCTAAGCCTCCAAGTAGTCCCCCGGTTAGCGCTCCAAGTGCAAGTGCAATGACCACATGGACACGAACTAGACTAAGTATTAACATAACAAGAACCGCTATTAGAACTGCATTCATTTTCTCAAATCCTTTACTTTGCTAAATCACTAATATATTAAAGTACTCAACTAAACTATCACTATATTGCTATATTGTCAATGGGAGTTCTTTTGTTTAGAAAGAGGTAAAGTACCTATTAATAACAAACAAGCCCACTAATATAGTGAGCTTAAAAGCAAACGAGGGTTGAAAAATATTTACCATTTTAAGTTGCTAAACTATCCAGAAATCTTTTTCATCCAATCGACAATTCCCATATTCTCTTCTATACGAAGTTGTTCAACGTTCTTATGACCAAGGATCTTCCCATTTTTAATCAAAACAACTTCATCAAGGATCGCTTCAATCTCTCTTATTTCATGTGTCGTAATTAACACGACTTGACGTTCTAAATCAATAAAGGAAATCAAACCTTTTACAATAGAATCTCGTACCATTGGATCGAGACCAGAAAGTGGTTCATCCATTAAAATAACGGGCACATCTCTTGAAAGGGTTAATACGATTTTTAGTCGTCCTCGATTCCCCTTGGAAAGATGCTTAAGCTTTGCTCCACGGTCCAAATTCATGAATGTACGAATTTCCTCCGCCTTTTCTAAATTGAAATCGGAAAACTGCGACGCGTAGAAATCAATAGTTTGGCCTACATTATAAAAATTATAATATTCATCTAACTCTGAGAGATACGACACTTGATTTGCAATCCGACTAATCTTTTTCCCATTAACAGTTACGTAACCTTTTGTTGGATGAGAAAGACCTGCAATTAATTTTAAAGTTGTTGATTTCCCACTACCGTTTTCTCCAACAAGACCTATGATTTTCCCTTTTGATAATTCAAGATCGACATCCACAAGTGCAACTTTATTAATAAACCTCTTCGTCACTTCGTGCAGTTTAATCATCGAATTCCACCACCTTGCCGTTTTTCAAAAAAGCTTTAAGACCAGCTTCGATTTCATCATCAACATATCCCATTTCATGCATGCCTTTTACAAACGCTGAAATCTCAACTTCCTTAAGCTGCTCTCTCATTTCATGTAATGTTTGCTCATTCTCAGTAACAAACGTTCCTTGACCTCGCTTTGTTTCCACAATCTTCATCCCCTCTAACTCTCGGTATGTCCGCTGTACCGTATTAGGATTTACGCTTGCTTGAATCCCCATTTCTCGAACTGATGGAAGCTTGTCACCGGGTTTTAACTCACCACGCAAAATTTGTTTTTTTATTCTTTCAGCAAGTTGACTGTATATCGGTTGTGATGATTGGAACATATCTGTCATATCTTACACCTCTACTTTTCGATCTAGCATCCAACAGGCGACTGCGAATAGGACGACTACGATAACCGTCTCAAAGAGGTAAGCACCTAAGTACAGACTTATATTCCCTACCTCCGTTGTCACTTCTGTTCCATTTTCCATATTTGTTGTAATGTTTATGCTTTCTGTAATGCCTGTAAGGTGCACCTCTCCCCAATTTGTTAATACCTCATATAGCGCAGTCATTTTAAACCAGCTATATACAAATGAGGTTCCTATGAAAATGCCAAGAGTCGCTAAAAAACTTAAGAATGAACCTAAATATCGAGTAAATAATAAGTAAATCATCCTATAAAATATAGTAAATATCCCAAAACTCACTGCTAGTAGAATGAGATGAATCCCACCTAGTACTCCAGCACTTGTTACATTAATCATTTTCAATTGCTCAGAAATAGTTACGGAATTATTCATTGCTATTAACAGCGTTGTTCCAGTAATAACTAGCGTGATTAGCATTGATAGCAAGCCAGCTGATAACTTGGCTAGAAGAAGTCCGTAACCAGGCATTGTACTGTGAAGCCATAGATGTAACTTTTTCCTTTCCACATGCAAACTATTTAACATGTAATAAATTAAATAAAATACTTGAATCCCTGTTGCGAATAAACCTACTGCCACAACAGCTTCCCACGCAACGTCATAACGCGAACCTAGATATGCTGCAATAATGACCGAAATCAAAAATGCAATAATAGGCCCTAATAAAGCTGACAACCCTAATCTCATTTCTTTTTTAAATAAACTTACCCATGCAGTCATACTATGACCTCCTTTTTTTTAAAACCGTATTAGTGTATTAATTAAATAGTACACTAATACAGATGTATAGTCAATGGAACATAAGCCTATTTTTTAACTATTTTGCAAGTAAACAAATAGAAACGCAAAAAGACTGTTGAGTTCACTACTCAACAGTCTTTTCGTTTACTTATTATTGATGTGCTGCAATTTCTTCTTCTAGTAATTCTAGCATTTTACGGCCTTCGTCACCGACAACTTCATCGCGGAAAAAGTCACGAACTGGTAACGCTAGCTCACGGAAAGCTTCACGCTCTCCTTCTGTTAACTCGTAAACTTCGGTCGGATTAGCTGTATCATTTTCAATGGACTCTAATAATGCATCGTTCATTTCAGCTTGCATTTCAAACACTCTAGGCTGCATTTCTTCAACGGTTTCATCAATCAATGCACGAATATCCTCTGGTAAACCGTTATAGAAATCAGGGTTTACTGTTGTCATCGCTACATAGTTGTTGTGGTTTGAAATCGTCATATGATCTTGTACTTCATGGAAAGATGCATCTTCGATAAAGAAGATTGGGTTTTCTTGTCCGTCTACTACTCCACGATCAAGTGATGTATACAATTCAGACCAGCTAAGTGGAGATGGATCTGCACCATAAGCACGATAAGATTCCATAATTAATGGTGACTCTTGTGTACGCATTTTAAAGTTTTCAAAATCAGCTGGTGTACGTAGTTGGCTGCTTCCAGTCCATTGCATTGCACCTTCTGTGAAGAATGCTAACGGCTTAATGTTATGTGCCTCGTACATCCCAGCTAAATGAGTATTTAATGCTTCACTTGTGTTTAAAATTTCTTGTGTTACTTCTTGATCATCTGGGAACAAGAATTGAAGAGCGAATACTTGACCTTCTGCTACCATACCACCTGTAAATCCAGGAGATACAATTGCGAATTCTACGATTCCATTTTGAAGTTGCTCAACCTGATCCACCTCACTACCAAGTTGACCAAACTCAAATACGTCAATGTTGATTTGCCCATCAGATTTTTCATTAATCAATTCAGCAAATTCTGCTGCATACTCATATTGAACTTGACCTTGTACTTCTTCCGTTACAAACTGCCAGTTATAAGTTTCAGCAGCAGCTCCATCATCTCCTGCACCTTCGTCAACTGTGCTTCCGTCTGTTCCTGCATCTTCACTACCACATGCAGCTAGAGCCAATGTTAAAGCTCCTGCTACAGCAAATGATTTCCAACCTCTTTTTTTAAAAAACATCAAATACCCCCTGTTTTTTTTTAGTACTCTATTTTTTAGGAACTCTCTACAACAAGAAAAGTGAGATTTCCTCAAATAGTATAATAAGCACCGACGCGATGAGTAGCATCACGATATACGGTGGTGTTCCTTTTATGACATCTAAATACGACTTGTTAAATACCGCACTGGCGGTAAATATATCGACCCCAAATGGCGGCGTGGCTGATCCTAAAGCCGCTTGGAATACAATGACAATCCCTAAGTGAATAGGATCTACACCTGCTGACATTGCAGCCGGATAAAAAATGGGTGTTAAAATTAAAATGACGACAATTGGATCGACAAACATACAGCCGATGAAAAAAAAGATGGCAACGATCAACAATACTTGTAAAGCTGTTGGATCAGATCCTAAAACAGTCTCTGTCAGCATTTGCGGGATTCTTGCATAAGAAATAAGCCATGAAAAAGCTTGCCCTGCTGCCACCAAAATGAAGACAGCTGACGTAACAAGTCCCGTCGATAAAGCAATTCGCGGAACATCCGGAATTTTTATCGTTCTAAAAATGAGGAGCTCTAAAATCAATGCATATAACACAGAAATCCCAGCCGCTTCAGTTGGACTAAAGATCCCAAAATAAATCCCACCGACGATAATAGCAGGAAACCCTAAAGGAAAAAGAGCCTTAACTGTTACGTTCCAACGTTCTTTCCAAGAATATTTTTTAGCCCTTGGTATGTTATATATTTTTGCATGAATATAGCTGTAGATGGCAAACATCCCAAAGATTAAAAGTCCAGGTCCGATCCCCGCAATAAATAGGTCACCAACAGACACGCGTGGTGCTGCTAGTGCATAAATGATCATCCCAATACTTGGAGGGATTAGTAACGCAATATCACTCGCATTAATAATTAAGGCAATAGCACTCGAATCTTTATATCCAACTGATAAGAGCCGTTTCCGCATTGGTGTACCAATCGCGACAACGGTTGCTTGTGTAGAGCCAGAGATTGAACCAAACAACGTACACGCCGCAGCTGTAGTGATCGCATATCCCCCGCGCAAATGCCCTACAAACGCTCCAACAAAGTCTAATAGCCGTTTCGATGTTTTTCCCGTAGACATAATATCAGCTGCAAAGATAAACAGCGGAACCGCTAGTAGAACGTAAGATGATATCCCTTCCATCATCTGTTGTACAAGAAACATTGGATCGACGTTTGGCATAAAGAAAAGTACTACGACGATTGATGCTGCAATCATTGGAATCATCATCGGGAACCCTAATATAAGCAAAACGATCATAATCGTTAACATAGTTGCTATCATTCTCAGTTTCCTCGCAGTCTTTATTTAGTTTCATTGATTCATACTTTGTAAGCTAATTCTTCTATGAATAATCCTTTTTTTCTTGAGCCAAGTATACTTCTTTCTCTTTAATATTCACCCACATATTGCGCAAAAATTGTATACCTCCAAGTACAAGCCCGACTGGTATAAACATGGCAAATAAATAGACAGGTACTTGCATAGCTGTGGTAACCCGCCCTGACTCAACAAGGGACATGAAATACCCATATGCAAACACAGACAACGTAAAGAGAACAACTGCTGTTAAAGCCGGTATAAAGATTGCAAGTGCTTTTCGAATGGGATACGGTGCTAAATCATAAAACGCAGACATGCTAATATGTCTACCTTTCCTAGCGGCATAGCTAATCCCCATAAAGGTAGCAACCGTGACAGCAAACCTACTTACTTCCTGGTGAAAGGCCCAACTTGAACCTACGACTGCCCGACTTATCACATTGCCCACAACCATAATCGCTATTAAAATAATCGAATAGCTTAAAATATGTTCTTCTAATTTGACGATCCATCGGTCTAGCGTTCGCAATGCCTTCAATGAGTGGTCTCCCCCCCTCTTTTTACAGAATTATCAAATTACATAAAATAGTGCAAAAACACCAAGTACCATAATCATACTGGAAGAAAGTTCCCATCTCAAACGTGATATGTAGGCTTGTTCTTTCCTAAATTTGCATATTTGCCCATCTACCTAGCTAACAACACTCATATAGCCTAATCCTCTAAACAACGCTTGTATATTCTGAAATGCTCGACACTCATAGGAAGAAAGGCTTAATCACAAGGCTAAATGCACGTCTGATGTACCTCAAAAAAAGAGGGGGCACTGAAAAAGGTACAATCCAACCTTTTTCAGTGCCCTCGATTAAGTAGCAATGGCTCCGCATGCTGTGCGCCTGCTATGAGAAACCCGCTCATAGCACAGGCTTTTCAAAAAAGGGCAACAGCTCCTCACATTGCTTGGAGGGCGAATTCACTTTTTAGCTATAAAAAAAGGTTGGCTCCTATTTTTTTATTACCCCTTCTTTCATCCTAATTCTATAGTTGTGTGCATAATTCCATATGACGTTCTTTTTGTTAGCCTTCTTTGTTTATGACAACTTGCGCAAGCGTTCTTGCCATTGCTCCTGTGCCACCTAAAGGTCCAAGGTTAGAAGTTTTTGATTGCCACGCCGTTCCTGCAATGTCAAGATGTACCCATGGCGTTTCTTCAGCAAATTCACCGATAAACAAACCAGCCGTAATACTTCCTGCTTGGCGTCCTGGTGCATTATTTAAATCAGCAACGTCGCTTGTTTTGAGCATTTTTTTGTATGGAGCGTAGTTCGGCAGACGCCAGATCCATTCGCCTGTTTCAACTGATGCTTCTAATACTTCCTCCAATAACTCTTCATTATTCGTCACAGCTCCTGTTGTACAATCACCAAGAGCAATAATAACCGCTCCAGTAAGTGTCGCTACATCAATGATTGATGTTGCACCTAGCTGTTTGGCATATGTAATTCCATCAGCTAAAATTAAACGTCCTTCAGCATCGGTATTACGAACTTCAATCGTCTTGCCGCTTAACGAAGTTATAACATCACCTGGTTTTAGTGCTGAACCATTTAATAGGTTTTCTGAAGATGGGATAACAGCTAAAACGTTGACATTTGGTTTCACCGTACCGATAATGTCCATCGCACCAAGAACAGCCGCGGCTCCCCCCATATCCATTTTCATTTGATGCATATTTTCACGTGGCTTGATTGAGATACCACCTGAATCAAATGTTAAGCCTTTTCCAACTAAACCGATGATTTCATCTGAACTAGAATTGCCGCTAAATTTTAGGACAATCATTTTAGGAGGCTGGTCACTTCCCGCTGCTACCGCAAGTAACGCTCCCATTCCTAGTTTCTCCATTTCTTCACGTTCAAGAATTTCATACTCAAATCCATGTTTTTCTGCTAATGCAACTGCTTCTTCCGCCAAATCTGTCGGTGTCATCAAGTTTCCTGGTGTATTTACAAGCTTACGAGCCCGATTAGCGCCTTGTCCATATGTAAAACCAACTTGCGCAGCTTCTTTTAGGCCCGCCTCTTCTCCATACAAAACGACTTCTTCTATGTTCACATCGACCTCATTTGTTTTTTCCTTATAATCTAATACGGTATACGTACCAAGGGCAAGAGCCTCGCCGATTAAGACAGCTGCATCATTTTTATCGACTGATTCACTTACAAAACTCTCAACTAAGAAAGCGACCTTTTTAATCTTGTCCCTTTTTAACTGCTGACTAGCACTAGCTATTGCTTCACGAATTGTTTCAGTCGTTGAATCTTCTTTTTTCCCAAGCCCTACTACATAAACAGTTTCAGAGTTCATGTTATCCATAGTATAAAGAATGGTTCTTTCACCAAGTTTTGCTTTCTTCATTTTTTTAAGCTTCGAAATTTGCTTATGAAGTTCGTTATTGACCTTTTCAACTTCAGGATGAAGGGGTGCTTCCTCAAAAATGCCTATTATAAGTACATTATGCTTATTTTCACTTTGAAACACCGGTAAAGTTTTAAACATCTATATCACTCCTTATTTAGTATCCCGTCATTTATTATACATGTCTTTCTCATTTATTTCGATAAGCGAAATGATAACATATCAATAAAATGTGGTCTATTAACGAACACTAACCTAACTAAATCTCTTTTTATGATATAATGAGAAACGCAATCCCCTCTAAGATTAGCCTCATATCTATGATTACTTTCATAATATTTTTGGCTTTTCATATTCATTTTATTTTTAACGAAAACTAAAAAATTTTAATAATGAACACTGCAAGGAATAAAAACTAAGTATCTCAATTGCTTTACAGGAAAGGACGTAATCATGGAAATTTTTCACAACTTCCCTTTATGGGCAGCATTGTTTGCCATTGGATTTGCTCAATTCGTAAAAGTTCCCCTTGCTTTTATAGCAACGAGGAAATGGGAATGGTCCCTATTAACAAGTACTGGTGGAATGCCAAGTTCACACTCAGCTGCTGTTACCGCTTTGTCCACAGCTATTGCTCTTGAATTTGGTTTAGATTCTTCCGTCTTTGCAATTGCCGCTGTTTTTGGCATCATTGTCATGTTTGATGCAACTGGTGTAAGGCGTCATGCTGGTTACCACGCAACTGTCATTAATCAACTTGTTACCGATTTTAATAAGCTTGTTGCTGAAGTGAAATCGTGGCCTCAAAAAGAAGAAACGGAAAAAAGAAAAGAATTAAAAGAGCTACTCGGTCATCAACCAATCGAAGTTTTTTTCGGTGCACTACTTGGCATTTTCCTAACATTAACGTTGCATGTAATCATTCACTAATACTTTTTTTAATCATTACGAGAAGGGAGTTAATAAATGAGACTTATTTCAATATGTCCAAGCAATACAGAGCTCGTTGCTTACTTAGGCCTAACACCAAATTTAGTTGGTGTTGATGATTACTCAGATTGGCCAAAAGCAATCAATACCTTACCAAGATTAGGACCTGACCTCTCCATTCGAATCGATGAAGTTGAAGCACTAAAGCCTGACCTTGTACTTGCTTCACTTAGTGTACCTGGAATGGAACGGAATGTTGAACAATTACAAGAAAGAGGCATTCCCCATGTTGTGTATAACCCGAACTCACTAGAGGACATTAAAAATAATCTTCTTGATTTGGGTAAACGAACGAACAAAGAAGAAAAAGCACAAAAAGTTGTTCACAAGTACGAAAGCTTTATACATACATATCAAGAAAGGGCAAAACTAGTCGAGCGTTGTAGCCTGTATTGGGAATGGTGGCCTAAACCTGTGTTCACTCCAGGAGGGAAAAATTGGTTAACTGAAATTAGTATGTTAGCTGGAGGAAAAAATATTTATCACAATGTAGACAAGGCTAGTATACAAACTGACTGGTCTGATGTGGCCCATCACAAACCTGACCATATTTGTTTAGCCTGGGTCGGTGTTCAGACAGATAAAGTAAAGCCAGAGCTACTTTGGAAACGACCCGATTGGCCAAACTTGAATGCCCTCCAAACAAATAAAGTTCATATTTTAGAAGAACCACTCTACTGCCGTCCTTCTCCTCGTCTATTGTTAGGCCTAAAAAAACTAGCAGCCATTTTGCATCCTACTGTGATGCCATTGGATGACGAACTTGATCCCTTGCTCGAGGTTGACCTCGAGGTTGACTAAGTACGAATGAAAAAAATGACGTGTTGAACTTCAATCAGTTAACACGTCATTTTACAAAATTGTTTAATCAAACATTTGATTACGAAACACTTGGACAGCTTCATCATCATTCAATTTTTTAAACTCTTCTTCAGACAGACTACCATCACCTGTTTTCACGACAAACACTTCAACTTCTTGCTTGCCCCATTGATTGAAAACATCATTTACCGTTTCATAATATAAGTCAATTCGATTTCCTTTTATCGCAGATCCGGTATCAGCAACTACCCCATAACCATATCCTGGGATGAACAAAACTGTACCAATCGGATACACATTTGGGTCTGCTGCAATAGTGGAGTAAACGTCGCGCTTCACTTGTATCCCAGAAAACGTAATGCCGTAACTTGGATCTCCAGGGTTTTTGCCTGTCGACTCATAGCCTGCCGTATAACCTGTTGCCACAACTGTATGTGAAGGATATTGAGACCAATCAATGGCTTCCTCCAAAGAAACAGACTTTGACTCAACGACGTCTTGTGACATCAATTGTTCTTCTGTTTTTACAGCTGGCATTGACCTTGCTTTAAGCGCAGTCCCTTTGAACCCATTGTTCCTAGCTGTATGTAGTAGCTCTTCACGTTCATTTTCCAAGTTATTCATCATCCAATGTTGTAGTTCAGTAGCACTCACACCAGAAAAAGTTTGAAATGTTGTAAACAACGCTGCTACAAATAGGCCGCTCATTAACACTCTGCGACCAACTGCTATCATGCTTACCACAAAATTTCACTCCTCTCTTGAATTCAGCATCCCCAGAGAAGTTGAAACTTATACAAATAAGTTGGATGAACATTTCAGAAAACGAAACACTTTATCGGAATAAAGCACTAAAGAGGGGTCTGACCCCCGGAAATAATTCGGAAATAAAAAGAGGATATCTCAAAGGTCCGTTCTTTGACCTTTGAGATATCCTTTTAAAACATTTGATATCCTCTTACGCGTAGCATCTTTATGACTATTCCTGCAATGATTGCACCGATAAATCCACTTGTTAAGACTAAAATATCAACAAAATGCAGCGCAAGTAAATCAGACCCTAACTTCGACAATGATGTAAGCGGTGCAGTAAAATATTCGAAGAAACTAACGTTGTCAACAATTAAAATTACAATAATTGGATATATAAAAGCCATTACCCATGTAGAACGTAAAACCATATTTAACAGAAATCCTATTCCAAAAAATAAAATAAGAAATAGAACCATAGATATTAATAATTGCGGCAAATTCACAGCTTGCACCCCCATGTCCTTTTTAAGTTTACTGAACACTGGGGTTTGAAGTCAACTCAATGTATTGACATCTTTGTGGCAAAAACAAAAATTATGTCTTTGCCACAATAAGCAATTATTGCCGACCTATAAATAAAGAATAACTTAATGACTTTGATATTTTTAAAACAATCAAAAAAACAAACCTTCACTCCTACGCTTGTTGCTCTTGCCCTTCTCCATTGCACTTATTGCATGTTTCACTCCCACCAAGGAGAAGTTGAAAATACCCTGTTCCTTCACAATAAGGACATTGTTCTGTAGCTGTTTGTGTAGACGAATGTTTCATCACTTTCCCCCCTGTTGACAGTTTAGCCTATTAAAGAAATATTATCAGAATTTTTACAATATTAAAACCTTGTCATATCATCTCACGAACTGATGTAAGCGCAAACAAGTTACCTTTTCTGTATATTTTGCAATTATTCTTACTTTTTCATACACAAAAAGCGAATGCAATTTCTGCATTCGCCAATTGTTTTTGCCTATACTACATTGGGTTCTTTCCGCGTTTTAACACAAGGGCAGGTCCACCTAAAAGGAATAGATAACGGTTATCGATCATCTTCTTCATAAAGTTAGCAGATGTACCGAATAACTTTCTAGTCCCAACTACACCGATAGCTTCTTTCCCACCAAGAGAGGCAACAGTCCCTTTGATATCAGGCTTAAATTGTTTCAGTGAGTCGCCTTTCATAAGCGCCTTGATGTTGCTCGCACAAACTTCAGCCATTTGCATAGCAATTTGAGCTGTAGGCGGGTATGGACGATTGATTTCTTCATTAATCATTAGAGCACAGTCACCAATAACAAAAATGTTTTCGTGTCCTGGAGCACGTAAGTCTAAGTCTACTTTAATACGTCCGCGCATATTTTCAAAACCTGATTTCTCAATAACAGAGCTTCCACGAACACCTGTAGCCCAGACAACTGTTCCTGCTTTAATCTCATCGCCACTAGCAAGTGTTACGCCTGATTCAGTTACTTCTTTAATCGGGCAGTTAATTTTAAATTCAACGCCACGGCTCTCAAGTAAGTTCATCGCATATTCCACTAATTCAGGATCGAATCCTGGTAGGGCAGAAGGAGCAGCTTCAATTACGTACATTTTCACTTTATCCTTAGGAACATCATAATGTGCACATAATTCAGGTAAGCGCTCTGATAATTCACCAATGAATTCAATACCTGTAAAACCAGCACCAGCTACGATAAATGTCAATAGCTCGTCCTTCGGCTCAGGAGTATTGTTATACTTTGCAAACATGTACTCAATATGTTCTTTAACTTCACGAGCACCGTTTACTGTCCACTTACTGAATGCGTGTTCATGAACACCTGGAACACCAAATGTTTCTGCTTCAGCACCTAGTCCAACTACGAGGTAATCGAAGTCAAGTTCGCCATTTTCTAGTACAACTCTCTTTTCTTCACGCTTAATTTCCACAACGCTGTCTTTAACAAATTTAATTTTGTTAAGATCAAGTACGCTGTTGATAGGCATACGTGTACGTTCTGGAGAAAGCGTACCAGCAGCTGGTTCATGTAACCAAGTTGTTTGATAGTGATAATCATGCTTGTTAACTAAAGTAATGTTTGCTTCATTATGGCCTAGTTGCTTTGTAAGACGTGATGCTGTGATCATTCCAGCATAACCAGCGCCAAGAATAACGATATTTGGCTTTTTCAATTTCATCACTTCCATCTTCTAAATAATTTTTCTTACTATATTTTCCCCCGAAAAACAACATTGTGATTCTTTTCACGAATAAGTATAGAATAATAGGTAAATATTAATAATAAATTTCGTAAAAAAGTCACAAAACCCATCTTTAATAATATGGTTTTTCGACGTATTTTTCAACTACTTTTAAAAATAATTATTCATTTTCTTGACCTCTTACTATCTTTTCTTTTACTCGATATTAATGTAAGCGAAAGCGAAAAAACTTATGCATTGAGCTTCTCGTTTTTTTATCAAACAAAAAAAGACCTCCTTACAAAAAGTAAGAAGATCTATATTCATTAGCAATCTTCAGGTGTCCCTGCATTCGTTGCCGTTCGAAATGATGAACCACATCCACACGAAGCAATGGCATTGGGATTATCAATTGTGAACCCGCCGCCCATCATGTTTTGCTTGTAATCAACAACAAGTCCTTTAATGATTGGTTCACTTTCCTTATCAACTAAAACAGAGAGCCCATTTATATTAAGCAATGTATCCTCTTCATGCTTTTCTGTATCAAAACCCATTCCATAAGAAAGACCACTACAGCCGCCACCTTTTACACCGATACGAAGCATTAAGCTTTGATCACCTTCAGCTTCCATCATGTCTTTAATTTGGCTTACTGCTGCATCTGTTAATGTAATCATGATACCCCTCCTAATCGCTGTTACGATTAGTATAACCGTTAATACTTATTAGCTCAAGGTACGTGCTCACCCAATTTTTTAGAAGGATAGGGAACGTTCCCATTCTTTTGTTCCTGTCTCTAATAAAATCACTTTGTTATGTGCACGATCTAACTCCTGACTATAATGCAGAACGATAGGATGACTCAATCCGTATTGTCCTGCTGCAGCAACCATCTTGTTACGGAGTTCTTCGATTTTTTCCATACAGGCGTCTTGTTTCAATACTTTGTTCATCTCCACCATCCCCTCCATTTACAGCTTCTATTTATCTGCACACTTCATAAATTAATTTTACCAACTAAGTGAAAATATGTGCAAGATCAAATAGTAAAAAAGTATGTATTCACATTTTTTCCAAATATAGAAATACCCTAGCTATACCAAAACGTCTCTATTTCTTTCATTAAACCTATTCTGATAGTATAATAGTAGGCAAACACGAAAGATCTTAATCGTTTACTAATATATTCTATAAAAACAAACATATTCCTTCAAAAAAATGAATGATTGTAGGAATATTGTTACGGTTTAATGAAGAAATGGAGGACAAGAACGGATGGGAACAATATTAACCGATACAAAGTTACAATCGATTGCCGAAAAGGTGAACCACGGCGAACGTCTGACAATTCAAGATGGCCTTTATTTATTTGAAAGTCCTGATTTATTAGGGATTGCTCAATTAGCTAATCAAGTAAATCAGAAAAAAAATGGGGATCATGTTTATTTTATTGAAAATATGTACATTAATCCTACAAATGTTTGTGAAGCTAGCTGCGGCTTCTGTGGATTCAAACGTAAGCCGGGGGATGAGGGCGCTTATACGATGGACAGTGACGCATTGTTAGAATATGTGGAAAAAAGATGGAATGATAACATTCGTGAGTTCCATATTGTTGGCGGACACAATCACGAAGTTCCTTTTGACTACTACTTAAATACTATTCGGACATTAAAAAAGCACTATCCACAAGTTACAGTTAAAGCATACACAGGTGCCGAAATTGAGTTTTTCTCGCGCATTTCTGGTTTATCTATGAAAGAAGTATTAGAAGAGCTAATTAAAGCAGGTCTTGATACACTACCAGGAGGTGGGGCTGAAATCTTAACTGAGCGCTACCGTTTAAAAATGAGTCCAGATAAAGCATCGACAGATCAGTGGTTAGAAGCACACGAAATTGCTCACAACCTTGGATTAAAAACACATGCAACTATGCTTTATGGTTCCATCGAAACGAAAGAAGAACGGCTGATCCATATGGACCGTTTGCGCCAGCTTCAAGACCGCACAAATGGTTATATGGTATTCATCCCTCTTGCGATGCAGCCTCGTAGCATTAACGCTGGAATTAAGCGTCGTACAACAGCTTATGATGACATGCGTACACTTGCAATCAGTCGTTTAATGCTCGATAACTTCGACCACATTAAAGCATATTGGATCAACATCGGAGTTCAATTAACACAAATGGCGCTTACGTTCGGTTCGAGTGACATTCACGGAACGTTAATTGAAGAGCGAATTTCCCACGCAGTTGGCGCATTAACATCCCAAGGCATTACGCGTGAAGAGCTTGTTTACCTTATTAAGAGCGCTGGCAAGACTCCAGTTGAACGAGATACATTTTATAATGTGGTAAAGACTTACTAAATGTTTTTAACTGGAGAGAGTTCCTACGGAGTCAATGTAAATTACAGATCTGTAGTTTCTCCATCCACTGGTGATTCCCATAAAATTCAAGGAAACAGTCTTTCATTGTAGATGAAAGACTGTTTCCTTTATTTAACCTTAATTTTGGTCTTTCATAACTTCGATGAATACCTTTTCTCTTGGATTTCAAACACCTTTTGGTCTTCACACCATTGATGAGTACCTTTTCTCTTGAGTTCAAACTGCGTTCCGCTCTTCATACAATTGATGAGAACCTTTCCTCTTGTCACTCAACCTCGTTCCGCTTCTCATACCTTCAATGACGTCCTTTTCTCTACAATTTTAACCATTAGGACCTTCATCACGTTTATGACGACTCCACCTTAGATTTTTGCCAGCTCTCTTCCCATTTAAAGAGTCTCCTTTCTGTAATAAAATACAAAACAAGCTAGGCAGTGTATCCTAGCTTGTTTCCTCTTAAACAAACATTAGATTAAGTTATTTACGTTCAAAAACACCTTCACAAATCACTTCAGCTGCGCCGGTCATTAAAACATGACCATTCTCAAGCCATGTAATTCCTAAGTCTCCACCAAGAAGGTGAACCGTCACTTCTTTCCCTTTTTCAGCATGTCCATTTAAGATCGCAGCGACAACAGCTGCACAAGCCCCTGTTCCACAAGCCTGTGTAATTCCTGAACCTCTTTCCCACACTCGAAAATGAAGTTCTTTTTCAGATACTACTTCAACAAACTCAACATTCACCCATTCCGGAAAGCGTTCATCCTTTTCCATTTTCGGGCCAATTGTTTCAACTTGTGCGTGATTAATATCCTCGACAAACATGACAGCATGTGGATTCCCCATCGAAACTGCCGTTACTTGAAACGTTTCATCCTCTATTGGAAAAGCTTCTGCTACCACTTCATCTTGGTCTTCTCCTAACATCGGAATCAACTGTCTTGAAAGAATAGGTTTTCCCATATCTACCGTAACTGTCTTGACTTTTCCTTCCGTTACATGAACAGTCGCTTCTACAAGCCCACCTAATGTTTCAATTTGAAAAGTCTCTTCTTTCACATAGCCATGTTCATAAGCAAATTTTGCAACACAACGTAAACCGTTTCCGCAATTCTTTGCTTCCGAACCATCATTGTTAAATACACGCATCTTCACAGGAGCAACATTAGAAGGACAAACAAGGATCATTCCATCCGAACCAATCCCTTTATTTTTATCAGCTACTTCAACAGCAAGCGGCGCTAGCTTGTCTTCATCAAGCGTTTGTTTAAACATATCTACATAAATATAACTATTTCCTAACCCGTGCATCTTCGTAAAATGCATGTTCGTCAATCCCTTCTTAACTGCTTATCCGTCCAAAAATAATCTTGATCAGCTTCTAAAATAGTTAGCTTCCCATTACAGCATGGTAAGATCAAGATTGTTTTAATTCCTTGTTCCGCCCTTTTAAAATCGGATTTTTTCATATTTGTTAACACGTTCTCCGTGTGACAAAAGGGACAGGATTGCAAATATATATCATCATAAAGGCGTTCATATGGCCACGTATTTACAAAAGGAATGACATCCACCTGTCACACATCCTTTCTATATTAAAACATAGGGTTTTCTTCTAGATGCGTATATATATTTTCAACTAATTCTTCTGTCGACTCTCCAGAAACATATTCACCATTTACTAAAGCAAATAGCTCTCTTGCACAATTTCCACAACTACTAAGACAACCATACTCAATAATATCTAAATTAGGATCTTTTTCTAATTCTTCCATTGCTTTTTGAGATCCACTAGCTAAATTACTAAGACAAAACTCGATAATTGGACGCATTTGCTCTCACCTCTTCAATCTACCTCTTTATGCTACTCTCGCAATAGAGAGAAGTCAATTGCCAGCCAGTTATTTTCTAAGGAATTATTGCGTTTATCATATTAAAAAAAGAGTAATATAAAGACAAGCATGAAAGCGCTTTTGAAAAAGTCACAAATTTGTTGTTTTTTTATTTATTTATCGTTATAATCAAAACTGACCAAGGTCACTTTTGGTGAGGAGAAGAAAAATGAACGAACGAGCGAAAAAAGAACAGACTAAAGCGCGGATAGAAGAAGCGGCGTTAACTTTGTTTCGTGAAAAAGGATATTCGCGAACAACTGTACAAGAAATTACAAAAGCAGCAAAAGTAGCAAAGGGAACTTTCTTTAATTACTTTCCAACAAAAGACTCTATTATGCAGTCACTTGCCAACGATTTGCTATTAGCAGTTATGCCACATATTAAACAAACGCATTTAAGAAATCGACCACTATCGATTCGATTACGTTCGTATTTACAATTTATATTAACTGACTATGACCGATATCCTGCACTAACTATTGAGATGTGGAATCACGTTCTTAAGGAACAAACGCTTCTTTTTACGCACTGGAATGAACTTTTACAAGATGCAAAATCACGAGGAGACATTCATTTAAATGCTTCTATTGAAACATGGTCTCATATCATTCACAGTTTAATTTCGCATGGAATTCAAAATTTTGCATCAGAACCAACTAAAACCCGTTTGCTTGAAAACGTAATGACTTTGGTCGAAACCAGTCTTGAAGCAATTATTGAAAAAAGGGGACATTCGTTTATGAAAAAACTCGTAATCTTAGGTGCCGGTTATGGCGGTATGCGCATTCTTCAACGCCTTTTACCTGAGGGACTTCCTGAGGATGTTGAAATTACTTTAATTGACCGCTTGCCTTATCACTGTCTAAAAACAGAGTATTACGCGTTAGCAGCAGGAACAGCAGCAGATCATCACCTCCGTGTTAGCTTTCCTGAAGATGCAAGGCTCCAAGTCAAATACGGAACGATAACAAATGTGAACTTAGATGAAAAAATGGTTGAGCTTGATAATGGTGATTTGGTTCCTTACGATAAATTAATTATTGGTTTAGGCTGTGAAGATAAGTATCATAACGTTCCAGGTGCAGCAGAGTACACTCATAGCATTCAAACAATGGATAAAACACGCAGAACGTATGAAACATTAAATAACGTCCGTCCTAATGGCGTTGTATCAATTGTCGGTGCAGGGTTAAGCGGGGTTGAACTTGCTAGTGAATTAAGAGAAAGTCGTCCTGATTTAACGATTAAATTGTTTGACCGTGGAGAAATCATCTTATCTATGTTCCCACGAAAACTAAGTACGTATGTTCAAAACTGGTTTATCGATCACGGCGTTGATGTGATTAATAAATCAAATATTACAAAAGTCGAAGAAGGCATTCTTTATAATCATGACGAACCTATCGAATGTGATGCTATCATTTGGACTGCAGGAGTACAGCCGGTTGAAGTTGTTCGTAATTTAGATGTTGAAAAAGATAAACAAGGTAGAGTAATTTTAACACCACAACACTTCTTACCAACAGATGAAGATGTATTTGTTGTAGGCGACTGCGCTAGTCTCCCTCATGCACCGAGCGCTCAGCTTGCTGAGGGGCAGGCAGAACAAATTGTTACAATTTTGAAAAAGCAATGGGACGGAGAACCACTTCCTGAAGAACTACCTCAAATTAAATTAAAAGGCGTGTTAGGCTCACTTGGAAAAAAACATGGGTTTGGTTTAATGGGCGAACGCACATTGCTCGGTCGAGTACCACGTGTTTTAAAGAGCGGTGTTCTTTGGATGTATAAATATCATTCAGGATCCTAATTTTCCTAAAAAAAGAAAAAACGAGCAACAACACCAACATGTAGTTGCTCGTTTTTTACTATTTTTCAGAATTGCTGCTACTTATTTCATCAATTTTCTTATAAATTTCTTTCAGCTTTGGGTTTCCTTCCGCTACAACCACTCCCTCAAGTACAACTAAAGGGTAGAAAAATTCATCCCCTTTGATAGCTTCCGCATAATATTTATGACTCTCATCATTTGTAGGCTCTTCAATGTCAACATATTCAAAATCAATAGCTATTTGAGGGTACTTTCTTGTGATAGCTGCTTCCAACCACTCCATCGTTTCTTTGGCAGTAGGAAGATGAATACAACTCGCACACTTTTCCTCAGCTCCATAAACCGTCATTTTCATATTGCACCCCACCTTTTCTACGTTCATGTTATGTATGGCATCATTATACGACAGTTTCTCATTTTTTTCTTCCACTTCCAATATTCAACCTGTTCATATGCGTAAATTCAAGCAGAATCATGGATTTTTTTTATAAACCCCATTATAATAGGTAGTAGAAAGGAGTTGTTTTGATATGTCAACAAGTACTGAAATGGTAGAACAAGTTAGTGAAGTATTAGATAAGCTCCGTCCTTTCTTGCTACGTGATGGTGGAGACGTTGAGCTCGTAGATGTAGAAGATGGAATTGTAAAGGTTCGTCTTCTTGGCGCTTGTGGCTCATGCCCAAGTTCAACGATTACACTTAAAGCAGGTATCGAGCGTGCTCTTCTTGAAGAAGTGCCTGGAGTAAAGGAAATCGAGCAAGTCTTTTAATAGTTACCGCCCGGCTAATGTCGGGCGGTTCTTCTTTTAAAAAGGCTGTTTTCGCATATTTTGTTGTTTTTATGGGGTACGCGTCTCCACATGTTCGTTCCATAGCACTCTAGCCACTGGCACCCGCAAGGAGGTGTCGAGCCTCCTCGGCTGCGCCTGTGAGGTCTCGACCCTACCTCTTCATAAGGCCACTGAAAAAGGTTAATGTTCTTCTCCTTTTTCAGTGGCCTTTAAGCAAATGAGCGGAACCGTTGCATTTTCTTAAGACTGCTATGAGTGGGTTTCTCGTAGCTGGCGCACAACGTGTGAAGCCATTGCTGCTTCCTCGAATTTGCTAAAAGAGACTATTTCAGTTCCCGCAGGAGTCGAGTGACTTCCGCTCCATTTCACTACGAGAAAACACTTTTCTTCACAGCAACAATCTTACGAAAACAGCCTATAAAAAAGCTAAGACTTCTGGCAGAACTCTTAGCTTTTTTACCTTTAAACTCTTCATGAGTTCTGACAAAGGATTGAAACTCTACATTAAAACCATTCACATATAAAAATCCTCAAATAACGATTCTGCCTCCTCATATGAAGCGAAAATAGCATCATCTTCCTCTATAGGATGGTAAAAGTCAAATAGTAACAATGATAATCTGCTTGGGTCCATTGGATCCCTTGCAATTGTAGCTTCCTTAACATTGGATACCGTTTGAGTGTGTGGATTTCGATAAATAATGTAAACTTGTTGTCCCTCTTCAAGTTGCTGAATATCTAGCATGGCGGACCTCCTTTTTGTTGGTTTGCCCGCCATACTTATTACCTATTCAACTATTTTTTACGCCGATGTTTCCTGTTTTGATTCTTTTTTTACTTGAATTCCTTCTTTTGCTGGTCTTAATACAGCTACCTCAAAATCAGGGAAATGACGCTGTAATTTATTTTGAATTTCTTCACCATGGTGAAGCGGTGCTAAACAAAGCATCGTTGGTCCAGCTCCACTTAGAGCAGCTCCGAAAGCAGCTGTTTCTTCACGAACTACCTTAATTACTTCTTGAAGATGAGGCACTAATTCACCACGATAAGGATGGTGAAATAAATCTTCACTCATCATCTTTCCAGCTGATTCCCAGTCTCCTTGAAGGATTGCTGCTACAAGAACATTGGCAACACTGCTTGCTCGAACCGCTTGTTTATAAGAAAGCTCAGCTGGCAAGACTCCACGCGCTTTTTTTGTCTTTAATTCCTCTGAAGGAACGAGTAAAACGAGATCAACTTCGGGGACGCCACCGTATAACACATGTGTGCTTTCTTCTGTATGGGTCCCAATTACAAGACCACCATAAACCGAAGCAGCTACGTTATCTGGATGTCCTTCCCAAAGACTAGCAAAACGAACTTTTTCACTTACGGAAAGTGTTTCACCTGTTAATTGATTTGCTAGCTCAATTCCAGCAACGATAGCCGCTGCACTACTTCCAAGACCACGTGCTAACGGAATATCACTCGTCATTTCCACATGACAAGGAAGAAGTTCTTTCCCAATCTCTTTTGCAACATGCGCAGCAACTTTATAAATGAGATTGTCTTCTCCCTCTTCAATTCCTTGTAATTCAACAGATGTTGATTCAAAAAACCATTTATCTGACGGGCGGACTTCAAGTGTCAAATAACGGTTTACTGCGAGCCCCACTGAGTCAAAGCCGGGTCCTAAGTTTGCTGAGCTACCAGGAACCGTTATGACAAATGGTTGTTGGCTCATGACATCACACCACCTTTTAGGTGAGCAAGAAACGCTTCTTTATCATTCGGCAAAACAGTTGGTTTCACTGTAACTGTATCAATTGCCGTGTTTGGATCTTTTAAGCCATTTCCAGTTAATACACATACAACAGTTGAACCTTTTTTGATTTCTCCTGAATCAAGTTGCTTTTTCAATCCTGCAATGGACGCACAAGAAGCTGGTTCAGCAAAAACCCCTTCTGTTTTAGCTAGTAGTTGGTATGCTTCTAAAATTTCCTCATCTGTGACAAAGTCAATTGCTCCATTAGATTCTTCTTTTGCTGCGACAGCTTTATCCCAGCTTGCCGGGTTTCCAATACGAATTGCCGTTGCAATTGTTTCTGGCTCTTCAATTACTTTATTTTGAACGATCGCTGCTGCACCTTCTGCTTCAAACCCACGCATCTCAGGTAGACCCGTTCCTTTTTTCTCATGATACTCTTTAAACCCTTTCCAGTAAGCTGTGATGTTACCAGCATTTCCTACTGGGATCGCTAACACATCTGGCGCTTTGCCAAGTGCATCTACAATTTCAAAAGCAGCTGTTTTTTGCCCTTCAATTCGGTACGGGTTTACTGAATTTACAAGTGTAATTGGCTCTTGCTTACTAATTTCACGGACAATATCAAGGGCATTATCAAAGTTTCCTTTGATTTCTAATACTTCGGCACCGTACATAACCGCCTGAGCAAGCTTCCCTAGCGCAATTTTGCCTTCTGGGATAACAACGATACATCTAAGTCCTGCTCTTGCTCCATACGCTGCAGCAGCCGCTGACGTATTTCCAGTCGAGGCACAAATGATCGCTTTGCTCCCCTCTTCTTTCGCCTTTGCAACCGCCATGACCATTCCACGATCTTTGAATGAACCAGTCGGATTTAACCCCTCATATTTAACATAAACATTTACACCCCACTCTTTTGATAGCTGTTCTAACTCAATAAGTGGCGTATTTCCTTCATGTAATGTGAGAAGAGGTGTCTCCTCTGTAACAGGCAAGTATTCCTTATATTCTTGAATTAACCCTTTCCAACGACTCATTTTAACGTCCTCCTTCGACACGGTAGCTGCTTTCAATCGATTCAATGACTTCAAGCTCAGATAATTTTTTATATAATTGTTCATAATTTTCTTTAGTTGTATGATGTGTAATTACAATAACTTCAGCCACTTCTTCACCTGCAATTGGAAGCTGCAAAAGCTTCTCAAAGCTTACATCATGGCTAGCAAATAAACTTGTAACAGCCTGGAACGTACCAGCTTTATCAAGTACACGTAATCGCATGAAATATTTCGAGTCGATTTCATTTGCTTTTTTGAGCACTCGAGCATGTAATGGCTCTTGTACCTGTCTGCCACACACTCCTAAACGCATGTTTTTCATGACAGACACTAAATCAGAAACGACAGCAGTGGCCGTTGGCAACGAACCTGCCCCTGGTCCATAGAACATCGTCTCTCCTACTGCTTCACCGTATACGTACACCGCATTATATTCATTATGAACCGATGCTAGCGGATGCTCTTTCGGTAGCAAAGTAGGTTCCACACTCACTTCCACACGCCCCTCATCACGCTTAGCTAGCCCAATTAACTTCATAGTATACCCAAGTTGATCACAGTAATCTAGATCTGTTTTGGTGACAGATGAAATTCCTTTAACAGAAACATCGTCTAAGCTCACATCCATAGAAAAACCAAGTGTCGCTAAAATAGCCATTTTTCTTGCTGCATCTAGCCCTTCAACATCAGCTGTTGGATCACTTTCTGCAAATCCAAGCTCTTGAGCAACCTTTAATACTTCTTCATATGAGCTGCCGTTTTGCGTCATTTTCGTTAAAATGTAATTCGTCGTACCATTTACGATCCCCATCATTTTCGTAATGCGATCTGCAGACAGTCCATCACTTAAGCTACGTAAAATTGGAATCCCACCAGCTACACTTGCTTCATAATACAAATCGCAGCCATTTTCAGAAGCTACTTGTAATAACTCTGCACCGTACAAAGCCATTAAATCCTTATTAGCTGTAACTACGTGCTTTCCATTGCGAAGAGCCGTAAGCAAGTGCTCGCGCGTTGTCTCTACTCCTCCCATTACTTCAATTACAACATCAATGTTTTTATCGAAAAGAACATCTTCTATTTGGTCCGTTACAAGTGATTCATCGAGATCCACCGGACGTTGTTTTTCTTTATCACGAACTAGTACTTTTTTAACCGTTACTGGGCAGCCTACTTGATGACGCAATTCTTCTTGGTGACGGCTAATAATTGAAACAACCCCTGTTCCAACTGTCCCTAAACCCAGTAATCCGACGCGAACTTCCGCTGCTGACATACTCTCTCCACTCCTTCTCCATTACTCTATTCATGTATACTCAAAAAGTACATTTGTTTATCTATAATGGACATTATAGACCTCTTTCCATCTAAGTACAATAGGTAATTTAATAAAATTCAGAAAAGTATAAGATATCATAAAAAAAGCAGCGTATGCGGACCTTTTTTATGATATCTATGCAATGTGCGGAGCCGTCGCTTCCTTTAAACCTTTACTGAGTGACCTTTTCAGCAAAGGCGCGCGACGTGCATAGCCATTGCGCTTCTACGATACTACTATCTCCTCCCTCGCTCGATATACGCTGATTTCCTTTACTATTTCCCAAAAAAAGACTAGTTAAAAAGGAATCCGTCCTTTTTAACTAGCCTAAAATTATGAATAAACCACGACTACAACCAATCAAGCGGTGGTACTACAGTTGTACCAACTCCTTTTGTCATAAGTACCGTTTCAGCAAATTCTTTTAGAAAGCGTTCATTCTTATATTCATTTTCAAGCATCCGAAAAAAAGATTGCCCGAGTTGAATTTTTTCTTCTTGTAATTGACTTCTATAATAGCCCTCTATCGCTTCAAAATAGTGAAGTGGAAATAACAATCTTGCATATAATAGCTTCCATGAATAGCTCGACAATGGTTCGTACTGCTCATACCCTTTTAAAAATTCATTTAATTTTCCCCATGGAAAATTCTTTTCTGTTAAATGTTGATCTCGTGTCCATTCAGCTAAATCTCTACAAGCATGATCGTAAACAAATTCCGTTGGCCGTTTTATGATATCTCCTTCTTCCGATAGGACAATCCACGTTCGATCCGTAAATCGTCTATGACATATAGTGGGCTTTTCCTGATTACGGGTTGGATCATCCAAAGTTGCATCGACAACATATTGTATTGCATTTTCCGTCAGTCCCATAAAATACGGATAAGAAAACAAAAAAGCCTCATCTACATAAGATTGCGGTCTCTCGTACAATATTTGCTGATACCATCCTTCTAACTGCTCCAACCTTGTTTCCCACAATTTCGGCCATTGACCGAAGAAATCATATCCTCGCTTCGGGTACGAAAACTGCTTTCCAAAATGGTGAATAGCTGCTAAATGTCCACCCTTCTCTTCTAGCGTTTGAAACCTAAAATGCCCTTCGTTTCTTTCCGAATTCATTGGCAAAGCACAAACATAAACTTCTTGCCCATCAATTAAGCCAGTTCTTCTCCTTTGTAAAGTATACAGAGGCTCAAGTACAGATGTATCGCCAATTGATCGCATGAATTCAGCAAAGGCCGTCATTTCATCTTCTTGTGACATACACTCTTCTTTCGGCAACAAAATGTACGACTTACCGTCGGCTTCAAAGCCTTCATATGCCCCAATGGAAAAGCGCTTTTCACAATAAATCCCATACACATCATAAAGGTTCCTCTCAAACATTTACTTCCCTCCCTAACCTTACTCCTTTACCTAGTCTATGACCCAAATGAATAAAATGTGTATGTGGACAGTAGACTAGTATTAGCCTATAGTCATATTCAGGCAGAATGCCTATGGAGGTGTTTCGATGACAAAGAGGATTATGGACGAAGTTGAAACAAAAGCGAGAGAATGGTTAGTCGAACGAGGGGTAACTTTAGAGGATATTGCCGAGCTCGTCTACTTTTTACAAGTAAAGTATCACCCGGATCTCCAACTAGATGTTTGTTTAGATAACGTCGATAAAGTCCTTCGCAAGCGAGAAGTACAAAATGCAATCATTACTGGGATTCAGCTAGATATCCTTGCTGAAAAGAATTTACTTGATGAACCTTTGCAAGGCATCATCGATCGAGATGAGGGGTTATACGGCGTTGATGAGATTATTGCTCTATCCATTGTGAATGTGTATGGCTCTATTGGGTTCACAAACTACGGGTACATTGATAAACAAAAGCCCGGTATTCTAGAGAAATTGAACGACAAAGAATCAGGAAGCTGCCATACGTTTTTAGATGATATTGTCGGAGCAATTGCAGCGGCAGCCTCAAGTCGTCTTGCTCACAGTGCAGCAAACACGGAGTAATGTTAGAAAGAAGGTCACATGAGTGGCTTTCTTTTTTTTGGAAAACTCTTATCCAACTGGAAGAAAATTGTTAACCCACAACCTGCCTCCTGATGGTAAAATGAATTATCAGGGACAGACTATACGGGGGAATAGCAATGCATAAAAAAAGAAAAGTTTTACTTTACATCACCCTTGGGATAATTTGGATACTGGTAACCGATTATATCGTTGCGCAATTGAATTCAGATTTACAACTGTATATATTAATACAGCAAATAAAAGGGTTTATTTTCGTCATTTTATCGGGTTGCTTTATTTACTATGCCTTCGTCAAAAAAGAAGAAACTCAAGCCGTTAAAGCTGAAAAGGAAAAACTAGAGATATTAATTAATTCAATGGTTGATTTCGTTAACTTTAAAGATGGACAAGGCAGATGGACTCAAGCTAACGATTTTGCATTAAAACTCTTTCAAATTGAGCATGTTGATTATGTCGGTAAAAAAGATAGTGAGCTTGCTGAATATAGCGAATTTTACCGAGAGGCGTTCTATTACTGCGAGGCTTCCGATGAAGATGCTTGGAAAATGGGGAAAGTATCACGGTGTATTGAACAAATCCCCTCGCCAGATGGGACTACAAAAACATTCGATACGATTAAAGTGCCCATCTTTAATAAAGATGGCTCCCGAAAAGAATTAGTCGTAATGGGGCGGAACATTACGGATCAAGTTAAAGTTGAGAAGAAGTTAGAAAAAAGCCGACAAAATTATAAGTCTCTAGTTGAGTTTAACCCCGGATTAGTATTTATTTTAAACCGCCAAGGGAATGTTTTAGAATTGAACCCACAATTTAATGCTATGACAGGATATGACTCGAAGGATTTTCTAGGGAAATCGATCATGCCTCTAATTGAGAAAAAGAGCAAAAGAGAAGTTATCCGAGCCTTTAACCAGATTCTAAAAGAACAAACAAGTTGGGTGAATCAGGAAATTACTGTATCTCATAAAGATGGCAGTCAGCGTATCTTTCGATGTACAGCTGTTCCAACAATGTATAATGACGAGGTATTTGGCGCAATTGGCTACGCAATCGACGTGACAAAAGAAAAAGAAACAGAAGAACGGTTACGTAAGACAGAAAAACTTTCAGTTGTCGGCGAGCTTGCCGCAAGCGTCGCTCATGAAATTCGCAACCCTTTAACATCGATAAAAGGCTTTATTCAATTTATGAAATCAAACGATAACAATAACCAATCTTACTATTCGATTATCCTCGATGAATTAGAAAGAATTAATCAAATTTCTAGTGAACTATTAGCATTAGGAAAACCTCGTGAAGTTCAGTTTGACAAGTGTGATATTAATCAAATTTTTACTAGTGTTATGTGGTTACTAGAATCACAAGCCAATTTATATAACGTCAAAATCGAATATCATCGAGATAACACATTAGATCGTATTGAATGTGAGCCGAACCAATTAAAGCAATTATTTATCAATATCATTAAAAATTCAATAGAAGCCGATTCTAAGAATGTTAATATTCACGTAGGTGATGTCATGAACAAGCTTCAAATTATTATTCATGATGATGGGAACGGCATTGATGAAGATCGAATGGAACGTTTAGGAGAACCTTTTTATTCATCGAAGGAGAAAGGAACTGGTTTAGGATTAGCCGTGAGCTATCGAATTATCCAAGCACATCGCGGGAGTATTCATTTTGATAGTAAGCTAAATAAAGGAACTACCGTTACAATTTCTTTGCCGACAACGCATCAGTAAATGAGGGGGTGTCCCAAAGGTCAAAATCGCACCTTTTGGGATAGCCCCTTTTTCCTACTAAGTAAACGTGTCTATTTTAAGACTTCCAATAAATAAGCATAGTTTTTTTCCCTTCATCTGATAGAATTAGCATGAGGTGATACATTAAATGAGTGAATACGGTAAAAATGATATTCGTGAATGGAAGAAAAAACTAGCCCCATTTGAACAGTCACGAGTATCTATAAGTGTGCGTCAATTAATTAATTCAGTTGGACCTTTTTTAGGATTATGGATTTTAGCGTATGTAAGTTTAGACATTTCTTATTGGTTGACCTTGTTACTTGCCATCCCTGCAGCAGGTTTTTTGGTCCGAACGTTTATCATCTTTCATGATTGCACACATTACTCTTTTTTCAAGAGTCGCAGGGCAAATGAAATCGTCGGTATTATTACTGGACTATTTACATTTTGTTCTTTTGAACAGTGGAAACGTAGTCACACAACTCACCATGCGTCAAATGGAAACTTGGAGAAGCGCGGAGTTGGCGATGTTTGGACGATGACATTGCAGGAATATGTGAACGCATCTTCGTTTAAACGCTTTGCTTATCGAACGTACCGGAACCCTATCGTCATGTTTTTAATTGGGCCTTTATATATCTTTTTAATTGATTATCGTTTTAATACGAAAGGGGCTTCCCAAAAAGAGCGGAGACATGTTTGGGTGACGAATATTGTGTTAGCATCTATTGTTTTCGTGTTAGGATCTACACTTGGATGGACAAACTACCTTCTCGTGCAGCTACCGATCTTTTATATCGCAACTTTTGCAGGCGTATGGCTGTTTTACGTACAGCATCAATTTGAAGATGGATATTTCGAACTCAATGAGAATTGGAATTTTGTTGAGGCTGCTTTAAAAGGTAGCTCGTATTATAAGCTACCAAAAGTATTACAGTGGTTTTCTGGGAATATTGGTTATCATCATGTTCACCATTTGAATTCTCGTGTACCAAATTACCACCTCGAAGCAGCTCATTTAAGTGATCCAAAACTGCAGGATGTTCCAACATTAACACTAATAACCAGCTTAAAATCTCTTAGCTTCAAACTTTGGGATGATCAAGAAAATAGATTTATTGGCAATCGTGATATTAGAGCGTTCTTGCAGAATAAGAAAGCAAAGGCCGCGTAATAAAGTAAAGTAATGGAAACCACTTAGTGAAATTCTAAGTGGTTTTTTTGTTCCTTTAAATTAAATTATTAATCGAGGAACTGCACCTTTATTTACATCAAAATCGACCTCAAACATCTAACCGCAAAAGAGGCACACCTAGTTCTATAGGTGCGCCTCTCCTTTTAATCAAACGTCCATTCTGCCAATGTATCAATAGCATGCGTCGGTTTATCCTCTAACGCCTCTACTTGCTCTTTCGTTGATACCCCTGTATACACCATCAACGTATCCATCCCCGCTCGTATCCCAGCAAGAATATCGGTATGATAGTTATCACCGATCATGATGGTTTCGTCTTTTGTTAAGCCGATTACATCCAATGCTTGTTCAACAATGATTGATTCTGGTTTCCCTATAAACTTAGGCGTAACCCCTGTCGTTACGGATAAAACAGAAATTAATGAACCTGCACCCGGCATTAAACCACGTTCCGTTGGCAATGCGACATCGCCATTTGTAGCGATAAACGTTGCTCCCGCTCTTATATTCAAAGCTGCAACAGCTAGCTTTTCATACGTAATCCCGCGGTCTAACCCCATCACGACGAAATCGGCATTCTCTTCCACGATTTCATGTCCTTCTTCTTCTAGAGCATATTTCAACCCTTCTTCACCGATCATGCACACACGCGCTTGCTTCTTTTGCTCAGAAATATATGTAGCTGTTGCCATACTCGTCGTAAATACATGCTCAGCCGTTGCAGGAACATCCATTTCACGTAAGTGTTCGGCTACCTGCTCCGGTCTCTTAGTTGAATTATTTGTAACAAATAAATAAGGAAGCCCTTTCTTCTCCAGTTCCTTCACAAAGGAAACAGCTTCATCAATTTTTTCACTTCCACGGTACACCGTTCCATCCAAATCGATTAAAAAACCTTTATAGCCTTTCATACATCCCTCTTCCTATAGAGAAAATTCATCCTCTATGACTCTTTGTTCTCTTTAACTTTATATATACAACATGACGTATTTTCCTTTGCAATACATGACTTCCGTTCAACATGATCGGTTTTTAGTAATCGCTTAAACAATTGCTGTTCACAAGTACAAGCAATTGGATATTCCTTTGCCACTTGTGCAATTGGGCAGTTGTACTCTATAAACTCATACTCCCCGTCATTCAACTCTTTGTATTCGACCATATAGCCACCTTCGCTTTGAACGCGGGCGAGTGCTGCAATCCGTTCAGCAAAAGATCCTTTAATTTCTGCTTCATACTTCTCATAAAGACGTTCTCTGCGCTGTTCAAATAATTGATCAACCATTTGACTTCCGCTTAATTGTTCAACATCTTGAAGAATGCCTAATGATAAATCGCTGTAATTCCGCGGAAACGTTTCGCTTCCTTTTTCTGTTAAGTAATATTTATGAATTGGTCGTCCCATCGCTTGTTTTTCCAACCGAGAGTCAATTAGCTTCTCCTTCTCAAGTTCCCGTAAATGCCTTCGAACAGCCATCTCCGTTACCTCTAATTCGATAGCCAAAGTTGAAACTGTTAGCTCTTGATTGCGTTTTAACAACGTTAAGATGACTTGACGTGTAGAGTTCGCCTCATTCCTCACAACGATCACCATCCTTATCACCCATTGTATGCGATGAGCGATAAAAACTCAAAAAGACCGTCTCCTAAAAACTTAATTTCAGGAAAATCCTTAAGGTGAAAGGCTGCAAAACCTTGTCCATGTCTAATCAGTCTCTTTCATTTGGCAAAAACGCACTGACAGGACCTAGCTCCTCTGTTAAATACCTTCTCACATCTAAAGGAAACTGCTTTAATGAAGTTTCATGGTTCATTAATATTTCCACAACCTGTTGATGATTCACCTCTGAATAATCGGCGATTAGTTGTTTTCGCAGGCCAATGATTGTTTTTAAGGCAACCGCATCGTCAGTCTTCACAACTTTTTCATCCTCTAATATGTCAATAATATCTTCATACCCACCTGGATCTCGCATAATGAATCCATCAATCATACTATTTCCAACATCAATAATGGATTCAATAACGACATAAGCAAGACGCTCTAACGCCAGCTTTTCTGTTAAATTAGTACAAGCTGTAAGTTGTTCCACCTGAGCCTGTAGCGATTCCATATAATGGAGTGTTTGTTCAATTTTATCGCGATCTACAAAATACATGATGATACCTCCACACATTATTCTCTTCTTCGCGTTCTTCACAACATGTTCTGTTCTCTCTTAGTATACAACATCCATGTCATCCTGAGGATAAAGAATCACATACAAGCATCGATTCATTTCTTCCAATCCTCTCCCGTGGTATGATACTAAATATACACGGTGAAAGGAGCAATAATATGTCTGAGCGCTTTTTTTTATACGACGATATAGAAGAAACACGAACTCGTTTTGTAAGCTTTATGGGGGAAAATCAACGTTTTGATCTTGCCATTATTAATTCATCAAGATATTACGGAAAACAACTTGTTCTTGATGTCCAATCAAACCGGTTTGCGATCATTGGGTCAGACGACCTTGATGAACCAGGATACATAGAACACGCTTTTAACTTAGCTACTGAAGAAGCAGGAGAATTACGCTCATTTTTGTACGAAATTGTTTAGCCGCACCCCAAAATAAAAAACACCTCATTCGGGTAAATTACCATTTAGGAGGTGTCTTTTTTATGACTGATAAAGAGGAACAACAGTATTTCGACTTTTCAAATGTTGAAACACAGCGAAATTTCCTTGCTGCAGAAGACTTTCCTGAGGGGCCATATGGCTCACCAATTAATAAAGATAAGCCTGTTTCAAATAAGAGTACACCATGGGAGCCAGGGCAGCGCTACTATAGCGCCTTTAATTATGAATTTAAGTCTCTACACCAAAACTTACCTAGGCAGTTTCCAGAGGCTCACCCCACTCATGATGATCCAAACAAAAATGAGGAGCCTCCTTACACTACGAACGATTAGTTAGATAAGAAAAAAGCAGTCTCTGCAGACTGCTTTTTTCCCCAGTTCTTATTCTTTCCCTTTTTGAGCTGCTGGTACTTTCACTTTCTTAATGACAAAATATGCACAGCCAAAATTACAGTACTCATACAAATAGTCTGGCAAGGTACTTATTTTTGTATCATGTGTTGACTTTTTATGCTTGTCTTCAAAAAAGCCTCTCAACCTTAATTGGTTATAACCCCAATCACCTACTATGTAATCGTACTTATTTAGGACGTCGGCATAGCGATCTTTAAATGCTTCTTCGTTCCATCCATTTTTTACATCTTCAACAATTTCAAATTGCATCCCTTGTATGCGAACCATGTGGCTCACCTCTTTAACTTTGCTTTCTTAAATTATAACACAAGAAGACGACACACTTGCAACAGGTTCCCCAAAAACTGTAACATCACCATCATTTACTAGCAGTAAAAGAGACGTATTTGGGTCAATCTGAAAAGAGAGGGGGTTTGATCATGATAAAAAAAACATTATTAGTTGGCGGTCTTGCAACAATGATGCTTGTTACTGGATGTCAAATGCCTGAACAAGGACAAACACTGCAACGCACAGCTAATTACGACAGTCATCAGCCAAATGGTGGACACTATCCAATTAATCAACTGAACGAAACAAACGATTATAATCACTTCGGCTATACACGATACGAAAGAGACCTAGTCATGGGTAACGGCCGACAACCTGTCATTCCTGTTATTGATCGCGGACGTTTGTCAGATGCCGTAACAAGAATGGTCTTAACGAATGATGTCGTAAGTGAAGCTGGGGCTCTTGTAACAGACAAGTACGTTCTTGTAGCATATGATTCTCAAGCAGATAACCGTGAATATGTTGCTGACCAAGTAAAGCGCAGCGCATTGTCTATTGTACCTAGATATTATGAAGTTTATATTTCAGATAACCACGATCATTTTGATGAAATCGAACGGTTCCAACATTTAACTTCAGCTACTTCCGATATCGAACGTACATTAGAACAGACAATTGAGGAAATGAAGCTAGAATCGCCACAAGGAGAGTATAACGAAAACACCGACGATGATATGAACATCATGCAATCGAAACAGAGAAGACTTATGGATCGATAATAACATGGCAAATGATACTGAAATGTAAAGCCGACCCTTTAGAGAGAGGGTGGGTTGAGTAGGACACCCGAAACATATGAATATCACTTTAATATGAAAACGCAATGGAGTATTTAAGCCATTGCGTTTTATAACGTTTAAACTGATTAAAGCTGCGGCTTTCATTTTTTTGATTTAATTGGAGTAGTTGGGGGCATTCATTAGCTTGATGATGTACCTTTTTAGGTGTAACTAGGCTCGTTTGGGTTGTCATAATCCTGATGACGAACCTTTTCTGGTTTGAATGGACTCGTTTGGGCTTTCATCATCCTTGATGATGTACCTTTTCTCGTTTAACCGGATTCGGTTGGGTTTTCATTAGCTTGATAATCCCCTCATAATATTGCAAAAAAGCCCTTAACACGAGGCAATAACGAAAGAGACGAAAACCAAATCGATTTTCGTCTCTAATTGCACTAAAATTACAGGTTCCACTTCTTTGTACGAACCTACCCTTTTTAGTGCTTTTTTATTGATTTGTAACTTTTTTCGCTTCTGCTCGAACTTGCGCTTCATTTACTTGCTCATCAGCGTGATAAGAAGAACGAACTAATGGACCAGCTTCACAGTGGCTGAATCCTTTGCTTAATGCAATTTCCTTTAACTCGGCAAATTCGTCAGGGTGATAATATTTTTGGACTTTTAGATGTTTCTTCGTCGGTTGTAAGTACTGACCAATTGTCATAATATCGACATCAGCTGCCCGTAAGTCATCCATTGTTTCAATGATTTCTTCTTTTGTTTCACCAAGTCCAATCATCAAACTTGATTTCGTCGGAATGTCAGCATGCATTTCTTTTGCACGACGTAAGAACTCTAATGTCCGATCATATGTAGCACGCGCACGAACCCGCGGCGTCAAACGACGAACCGTTTCAATGTTGTGATTCATAATATTTGGACGGGCATCCATTAACGTCTTCAAGTTATCAAAGCTTCCTAACATGTCCGATGGTAGTACTTCAATCGTACAGAAAGGGCTGCGTCTTCTAACGGCACGTACAGTCTCTGCGAATACAGCAGATCCACCATCTTTCAAATCATCACGGGCAACAGCAGTAATAACAACGTGCTTGAGACCCATTGTTTCAACTGACTCTGCGACACGCTCTGGCTCTTGTAAGTCAAGCTCATTTGGCAATCCTGTCTTCACGGCACAAAACCTACATGCTCTCGTACAAACATCCCCAAGAATCATAAAGGTCGCTGTTTTACGAACAGCCCAGCACTCGTGAATATTGGGGCAACGAGCTTCTTCACAAACAGTATTTAGCTTGTTTTCTCGCATCATTTTTTTTAAGCCCGTATAGGACTCATTCGTATTTAATTTTATTTTCAACCAATCCGGTTTACGTAAATGCTCTTCTTTCTTTGCCATTTATTTCACTCCATCCAAAATACCTTTTTAAAACTCGTGAACACTTTTTCTCTATACTACTTTATCATGATTTTCGAAAAATAACCAAACGCTCGCTCAAAATTTCCAATCATTCTCTCCAATTTTTTGAGCTTTTTTTCCCACACTATATAAAGAGAAAAACACGGTCGAGTTACCAGCAGTTTTTGCAAAGGTAGAAAGGAGCCTGACATGAGATTTCAGAAAATCATCGTATTAGCACTTATTGCAGTGTTTATTTCTCTTCCGTGTGTAACTGCGGCTGAGAAAGACGAATTAACAAGTGAACAAATTTACGAGAGACGGATGGATCTATATAAAAAGGTTGAAACGTTAACAAACGTACCATGGCAATATTTAGCTGCTGTTGATACGTATGAGCGTGGATTACGACGTGCACGTAAGGATCGTCCAAAAGAAGATGGGCTCATTTCCATTTATTACTCTGAAGAAGATTGGGCGGGGGAATTAAATCCTAACAAAGAAGATACACATCCTCTATCTCTTCAAATGTTTGGCGGAGTAGGGTTAGATGGCAATGGTGATGGTCTAGCTGAGCGTACAAATGATGAAGATGTTCTTTTTACGATGGCACATTTCATTGAAGGTTATGGCTTTGATGAAGAAGACTTTCGAATTGCGCTTTGGGAAAAGTACAAGCGTGATCAATCTGTTCGAATTGTTCACGGTCATGCTCTTGTATATGAAAAGTTTGATACGTTAGATCTCGGTGATCATGCGTTTCCAATGCCTTTAAACTATAACTACAGCTACAAAAACACATGGGGTGACCGACGTGGCTGGGGTGGAAGACGGATTCATGAAGGAACCGATATTTTCGCTGGGTATAATGTTCCCATTCGCGCAACAGCATATGGACGAGTCGAAATTAAAGGCTGGAATAAATACGGGGGCTGGCGTATCGGTATTCGTGATCTAGATAATATTTACCACTATTACGCTCATTTAAGCGGTTTTGAAAAAGGAATTGAAGAAGGCTCCATTGTAGCCCCAGGCGACGTCATCGGTTATTGTGGAAGCTCTGGTTACGGAAAGCCTGGTACACAAGGGAAATTCCCTCCACATCTTCACTATGGAATGTACCGAGATAATGGGATTACGGAATGGTCTTTTGACCCATATCCATCTTTAAAGCAGTGGGAGCGAAAGGCTTATCAGGATCGAAAGAAAAAAAAATAAACGTTTGATTAAACAAGGGGGTGTCATAATGGGCCGTTTTTGACCATTTTGACACCCCCTAAGCAATGTGTGGAGTCGCTACAAAAAGCCTTGAGAGGAGTAGGTTTCTTCTCTCAAGGCTCGTAGCGAACGAAGCCAATACTATCTCTGACAGCGCGCCTCTCCCATTTCTTATTTCTTTGCTTTTGCTACCTTCACTGCATTGGCAATGCTCAGTCCTAATCCTCCCCAAATAATTAGCATACCAACAATCATCATGGTTACTGCTCCACCACTCATGATCGCTCAACTCCTTTCAACTAGTTTTTTGGAATATTTAAGTCATTTTTCTGCCATTTGCTTCTTGCAAATAAAAATCCGATCACTATCGCACCTATTGCTACCAGCCAACCCGATCCAATTAGAAAACTAGTCGAATACCCTTCATAGTTGTTCGTTATATTTTCAATTACGTTTTGGATAAACATGAATCCTAACACGATTGGTGTAATGATACTTAAACAAATTCTCCACCATGCCCCAACACGGAAATCAGAAACGCCATCTGCATGTGTTTGAAGCTCCGGCAGCTTTTTTACAAACCACGAGACAGCAATAACGGAAACAAGACCTGCAAATGCAACCCCGAATTGATTAATAAAATAATCAGCCGCATCAAGGAAGAACAATCCACCTTGAGTTGCAAACAATAATGAAATAACAGCTGCTAACCCACCGCCGAAACCAACTGCTTTGCGACGTGAGAATTTGAATTTATCTTGAACACCCGAGACAAACGTTTCAACGATCGAAATGAGAGAAGACAACCCGGCAAGTACGAGTGAACCAAAGAACAAGACCCCAAATAAGCCATTCATTCCCGGGAAGGTGTTAATGATCTCTGGAAAAACAACAAAGGCAAGACCAATTCCAGCATCAGCAACATCAGCTACACCAACACCAGATGCTTGGGCCATAAAACCAAGTGCTGCGAACACCCCAATCCCAGCTAACAGCTCAAAACTCGAATTACTAAAACCTGTAATAAAGGCATTATTTGTAATGTCTGACTTTTTCGACAAATAACTCGAGTACGTAATCATAATCGCAAATGCAATCGATAAACTGAAGAAGATCTGACCATAAGCTGCCACCCACACTCCTGGTGACATAATTTCACTCCAATTAGGCTTAAAAAATGCATCGAGACCTGTTAGAGCTCCTTCTAGAGTAATGGCACGAATGACAATGAGTAAGAACATAGCCACAAGTAACGGGATAAAGATCCGATTGGCAATTTCAATTCCTCTTCTAATTCCTTTAAATAATACACCGAGTGTTATAACCCAAACGATCACCAATGGGATCAGCACACCAGGAACTAGGGCTCCTATATCTCCAGGTGCCCCCCCTGAGACTACATCAATTCTTTGGAGATATTCCCCCATTAAAAAGCCACCAGTGTCTTCTCCCCACCTTTGGTTAAAGGCAAAATACGTGTAGGACAACGCCCACGCAATGATAACAGCATAATAGGTCGCTATAACAAATGAAATTGCTACTTGCCACCAACCGATCCACTCGGTTTTTTTGTTCATGCGTGCGTAAGTAAGCGGAGCTGAACCCCGATACTTATGGCCAAGCGTGAATTCCATAATGAGAAGAGGAATACCAGCAGTTATAAGAGCAAATAAGTACGGTAAAAAGAAAGCTCCTCCTCCATTTTCATAGGCGACATAAGGAAAACGCCAGATGTTCCCTAGACCTACAGCAGAACCAATGGCCGCCAAAATAAAACCAGCACGAGTTCCCCATTGTTCTCTCCCGTTCATTGACTTCACCTCTCTCGAAAATTTGATAAAACACTTTCTATACTTATTTATTCTGAATATTAACACTTTAGTATAAAAATTTTCTATTTTGTAGAAAACGCTTACATTTAAAATTAATCCTATTACGCTTTGCTACAGTGAAGAGGAAAAGACGGTGAGCAAGATTCATAAACCTATGCTTTTATAATTTCTTTGATTGTGTTTTTTCATGGGGAGTTGTCACACTCACATAAAGATTGAGTACGATGAATTAATATAGAATAATTTTGATAAGTAGTTAGAACGTTTAAAAAGGAGGTGGTAACTTGGCTAGATATAGGAGAAAGCCGGAAATTATTGAAGCTGTAAAGATCACCAGAACGATCACAATTGAAACTGCCAGTGGTTCACTTACAGGCAACCCAGGAGATTATCTTATTACAGATAAATACGGGGAACAGTATCCTTGTGATGCCAGGAAGTTTGAACAAACGTATGAACGGGTTAAAGATGGAAAAGACGTAACTACGTTTATTAAAAAGGCATTGCGTAAAGTCAAAAGAAAGTCGAAAGAATTCTTTGTGAAATCTCAAGGATAAAATTTAAGTAATCATTTACTATCCTCTTGAAACAAATAGATTGTTTCTACAAGAAGCAACATTGTTCAAACGAGGGTTTTCTTTTTGTTCTGAATCACTCTTATATGAAAAAAGCCTAGCCTCGAATGAAGCTAGACCTTTTCCGGCTATTATTAGCCCTTTTTCACTCACTATTTACTGCTACATACCCTGTCTCTTCGATAAGACGTTGTCCTTGTTCCGATAAAATCCACTTAAGCAAGACATCAACATTCGGATTGTCGCTTCCCGCTGTAATCGCATAAAATTCTGAAGCGAAAGGATAGGAACCACTGCGAATCGTTTCTTTATCTGGATACACGCCTTCTATTTTGAGGTGGCGGATTTCCCCGTCTTTCACCATCTCATTTGAAAAGAATCTGAACGTATATCCTATTGCATTTTTATAATTTTTGTAGCTAGAAACTTCTTCAAATACGCCTCCCATACCTGATACGACATCTTCAGTTAGGGGATCTGCAATTGGGACATCCTCCATAATCTTTTCTAATGCCGTTTGACTGCCACTGTCAGCTGGACGTTGGAACGCACGAATCGATGTATTCTCTCCCCCAACTTCACTCCAATTTGTTATTTTTCCTGAATAAATACCTTGTATTTGTTCAATTGAAAGCCCTGTTATAGGATTTTTTTCATTTACAAAAAAAACAAATGCCTCACGACCAATTGGAGTCATCTCTAGCTCGATCCCACGCTTTTGTGCTTGCTCTAATTGGCGTTTCGATGGAGCTGCAACAAAAATTATATCCACTTGTCCGTTTAGTAAATGTTGAAATGCCTCCCCTGTCTGGTTTGACATCACTTCACTTTGATGAACATTATATTCTTTTTCTGGATAAGTCGCTCTCGCAAAGGCAGAATAGACTGGATACAAAGCTGTAGCTCCATCGAGAATGGGGAGATCGCCTTCTAGTTTTACATTTGCAGGTTCGTCTAAAGCTACAACATTTGTATCATCATGAAATGGTTGATACCCATATAAATTATAATCTTGATCACTTACCGTCACGATACTTCTTTGATAACTTTCAAAAATCTCATACACAGCTATGGAAATGAGGCACAATGCAAGAAAACTCATTACCGTTATCTTCAATGTCTTTGGTTTTAGCAGACGGAAGATGACGACAACTGTTATCATCATTAAACTGACCGATACAACGACAATCAGTGGCGTATAAAAGGTTATCCCACCCATAAGCAAACTAATGACTGTCCCTACATAGCCGAAAAAACCTAGAACAACGACCATAATTAATGCGAGGATAAAATTGAGAACTAGGTTGGGTTTCATTGAAAAACTCCCTTTCAAACAATAAGTTATGATTCTACTTTCACTTTACCATAATCATACAATTTTAATAGCTTTCTTTTACGTAAAAAAGGGTCAACCTCAGTTAGAAGTTGACCCTTTAATGAATTATGCATTTGCACTCACTTTTTTTAAAACCATCACTGTTACAATCAGCAATGCAAAAGCGACCACTAAACTCAGTACTACGCTAGTCGTAAAACCTAATACTAGATAAGAAATCACTGTAATTCCAGCTGCAATAAGTGCATAGGGAAGCTGGGTAACAACGTGATCAATATGATGACTTCCTGCTCCTGTTGAAGAAAGAATCGTCGTATCTGAAATCGGAGAACAATGATCACCAAAGATCGATCCAGCTAGAACCGCTGCCATCATCGGTAAGATTAATGTAAGATCAATGACCGCTGCCATCTCACCAGCAATTGGAAGTAATAAGCCAAATGTACCCCATGATGTACCTGTAGAAAATGCTGCAAAACCAGCAATCACAAACAAAATGACTGGTAAGAACATTGGAGGAAGGTTTGACTGTTCAACAAGTGACGCTAAATACGTTCCTGTCCCTAGATCACCGATAATTGAAATAAGTGTCCATGCAAAGAACAAAATATAAATGGCTGGCAGCATTGACTTCATCCCAATAACTAACGAAGCTCCAAGTCCAGTACCTGATTTCGGCTTAAACACGTTCAAAATAAGGGCAATGGCTAAGCCGAACAAACCACCATATACAAGGGCTGACGCAACATCTGTGTTTTCAAAAATCGTCAGAATCGTTACATCGCCTTCTGTCCCTTCAATTCCTGTTGTCACCATAAAAAATACTGTACCAGCAATTAACGCAATGATCGGCCATACTAAGTCGCCAACCTTGCCTTTTTCACTTGCTGCAATATCATCTTGAGCACCAGGAATCGGGCCAAGATTTGCATTAAACAATTCACCTGATTTCATCGCACGTTCTTCATGAGCCTTCATCGCACCAAAATCAAGATTGAACCATGCTACAGCTAATACAAGCCCAATCGCTACTAATGCATAAATGTTCATAGGGACCATTAATAAAAATGCTTGCAATGCTTCATATTGAGTAACAGAATGCGTTGCAAAAATTCCTGCAATAATCGCTATAATGTAAGCCCCCCAGCTTGAAATTGGGGCAATTACACACATTGGAGCTGCCGTTGAATCGACCAAATACGCTAGCTTTGCACGAGAAATACGGTGTCGATCGGTTAACGGACGACTTACATTTCCGACTGTCAAACTGTTAAAATAGTCATCAATGAAAATAATAAGACCTAGAACAACCGTTAATAACTGTGCACCAACACGCGTTTTCACACGCTTCATTGCCCACTCACCAAACGCCCTACTCCCACCTGAACGGGTAATAAGAGCAGCCATCATTCCTAATAATAATAAGAAAAGAACGATAAAGAATTCCCATGTATTAATAGCAAACCCTTCATCAATAATCGAACGAGTCACAGTACCGAATGTAACGTGTTCCACATCAAAATCAAAAATGATACCCATCACAATGCCATAAATATTCGCGGCTGCTGCAAGTGGATTAAAATTATTAACCATGAATGCCCCAACAATAGCACCTGTACCAAGTGATAATAGCACTTTTCTAGTAAGAATAACCATCACAAGAGCTAATATTGGAGGGACTAAAGATAAAATAGATGATTCCATAATGATACCTCCTAAAAATGTATGGTAGTTACATAGATGAAGGACTAACTGCAATAGAAATATACAACTATGAGTGCTCCACTCTGACAACTGATACTAGGTGGAGCAAAGAGACATAACGAAAGATTCTTACTTGTTCCGTTACTAGTCCCTTTTCCATAGAAAAAAGCGATAGTGGATAACCCACTATCGCCTAACATCCGCGCGTGAATCCCCATAATCATGGTAGTCCTCCATAACTTGGCTACACCAAGTTATGACAGCTCTGCACTTATTCAATACAGATCCAGCAAAAGCAGCCTGACCTCTACTTCCACTTCGGCGACGGCCCCTTTCCCTTTCCCTCAACGTTGTCATCCTTAGAAAAGATACTCTTAGCAATCGCGCCTCTACCTCATCGTAACAATGAGGCACCTCTATTTAATTACCAATTATGGATGTTATCATGTTTCTTCTTTATTAGCAATGTTAATTTGAACCACCTAAAGTTCCTGTTTGTGTTGGTGATAAAGTATGGTATTGGATTTTATGTCCTTATCACAATTTTAATTCCATCATATTCGAGCCACCAAACTATTTCCTTACAACCCGTCAAACTATCATTTCTTTCTCTCATAGGTACGAAACTCATGACGATAACGATTTTTCTCGTCAACAATCCCTTCTTCGACAGAAACGACTTCCCACTCATTCTCATCAATTTCTGGGAAGAACGTGTCGCCTTCAAAGGTCTCATCAATGTATGTGACATACAACCTATCAACATGATCCCAAAAAAGCATGAACACTTCTGTTCCACCTATGACAAAACATTCTTCATCTTGCTTTACTATATTTAATACTTCTTCAATCGAGTGTACAACCGCACAGCCTTCTGCTTCATATTGTCTATCTCTTGTTAACACAACATTTCTTCGCTTTGGCAATGGTCTACCAATCGACTCGTACGTTTTTCTTCCCATCACAATCGTATGGCCTGTCGTAACTCTTTTAAAATACGCCAAGTCCGCTGGGAGGTGCCATGGCAATTGATTTTCTTTTCCTATTACCCGTTCTTGATCCATTGCAACAACAAATGAAATCATATGTACTATCCCCTTTTCTAACCTTCTTTTTGTTTTATCGTATCATAATTTAGCCGCTCGACAATATTATTGACCCAATGGTCAGAAAATTGCTCGGTTCTACGTAGAACAACATCACATCTCGCCACAAGCTGTTCTCCTGTATTTTCTTAATATTACCGGGTTAAAGCTTTTTACCTATTTTCCATAACTTTTCCTTTATTAAGGTTGACAATTACATACAAAAGAATTTATAATTATGAATGTAAACGCTTACAGTTTTGGTACTACTTTGCAAAAGGGGAGTGTTCGTATTGTCTTTGAAAACATTGTCTCAATTCGATAAGGAAAAAATTATCGATACCCTTTTAGAAAATCAATTTTTCAAAATGCCTGATGGCCGTCAATTATATGAAGCAACAGAAGAAGAGTTAAGATTACTTATATGCTCTGAACTTGAACAAGGTAATCACCATATATTTTTCTAACCAACTAATAAATTGGGATTGTCCTAAAAGGTCAAAAACAGACCTTTTAAGACAATCCCTTTCGTTACTTATTTATATCCATCAGGATTACTCTCTTGCCATCTCCACGAATCGGCACACATTTCTTCAATCCCTTTTTCTGCGCTCCAGCCTAACTCTTCTTTTGCCTTAGATGGATCTGCATAACAAATCCCTACATCACCAGGTCTACGCTCAACAATGGAATATGGCACGTCACGATTGGAAGCTTTTTTAAATGCTTCGACCATCTCAATGACACTATATCCATTTCCAGTTCCCAGATTATAGGCCTTTGCTCCTGTTGTTGTCACTATCTTTTCAAGAGCTTTTAAGTGACCTTTGGCAAGATCTACGACATGAATATAGTCTCTGACTCCTGTTCCATCTACCGTTGGATAGTCGTCCCCAAATACTTTTAATTCCTTTAACTTTCCAACAGCTACTTGGGTAATAAATGGCATCAAGTTGTTCGGAATACCATTAGGGTCTTCTCCAATTCTACCACTATGATGGGCACCGATCGGATTAAAGTAACGAAGCAATGCGATGCTCCACTCTTTGTCTGATACGTACAAGTCTCGCAAAATTTCCTCAATCATCAGCTTGGTACGTCCATATGGATTGGTAGCACTTAGCGGGAAATCCTCTAAAATTGGTACACGATCTGGCATTCCGTACACCGTTGCCGATGAACTAAATACGATGTTCTTCACTCCGTAGGATTGCATCAGTTCACAAAGAACCAACGTTCCTGTAATGTTTGTATGATAATAGTGGAGCGGAATTTCAACAGATTCCCCCACTGCCTTTAACCCTGCAAAATGGATAACTGCTTTAATGTTATGTTCTGCAAACACTTTCTCCAAAGCTAGCTTGTCCAACAAATCTACCTCATAAAACAGAAATTCCTTCCCGCTTAATTCTTTGATACGATCAATCGATTCATATTTGCTATTTGAAAGATTGTCAACGACAACAATTTCATACCCCGCATCTAACAGCTCTACACACGTATGGCTCCCAATATAGCCCGCCCCGCCTGTTACCAATATCACAAAACTCACTCCATTCATAAAGTCCCAAAAATAGAGGTCAAATACGTTTCCCTCCTCATTCTCTTGGTAATATCTTACCATATTGATAAATACTTTAATAGAAAGAGCACTGAAAAAAGTGTGGTTCCCCTTTTTCAGTGCTCTTTAAACAATGAGCGGAGCCGTTGCAATATTTTATGCGTTCTATAATGGGTTTCATAGGTGTAAACTTGCTTTGCACCGTCAGCTGACTTAGGAGGCTCATGTTCCTCTTAGAACGCGTGCAACGTGTGGAGCCATTACAACTTACTCGATTTTGCTAAAGAGTCTTTTACCACGGTCCTCTCGTTTTTTCCTTTTTCAGTAACCTCTACTACATCAGCCATTTCACCCATCCAAAAATCGATAGCCAAAGTGGAATACTTAATGCAATTCCCCAAAATAAACCGACAAATACATCTCCATCATACTGTTCCATCGAACCAACCTCCTCGTAGTATTAGTCTTGGCACATTACGGATGTTTCAAACGAGGAACCATTGCACATATGAAAATAAGTTTGAAAAACTGCTATGATGACTAAACTGCTAGTAATTGATCTGAAAAAGGTCGCCTTTTCTTTTTCAGTTCTATGCAATGTGCAGAGCCGTTGTCATGTTTATTAAGCCTTTTATGAGCGGGGTTCATAGGTGCAAACTTGCTTTGCACCGGCAGCCGACTTTAGGAGGCTCATGTTTCTCATAGAAGGCGCGCAACGTGCGGAGCCATTGCTACTTAATCAACTAAAAAGGTCGCCTTTTCCTTTTTCCGTTCAATCTAGAACATGGAGGTGTGTCTACTTGGCTTTATGGTTGTTCATAACTTGGATCATTCTATTAGCTATATTGCTTTTTACACAAAGTGCTAGTGATTTTTTTCGTCATGGACAGCTTCACTTTGCTATTACAACTGCCCCCCAATTTTCAGGCTTTTTCCATATGTATTCGTTTGTTGATCGAAGTATCTATTTTTCCATACAAAAACTTGGCCATTTTATTGCTTTTTTTATTTTGGCATTCTTAAGTACAATTGTTTTTCGAACAATCGTAGGCGCTCTGTTCTTTTGCTTCTTTCTCACATTTTCAACAGAATTTATCCAGCCATTTTTTAACCGAGACGGAAGATTGCTAGATATATTGATTAATGCGTCCGGTACCATGTGTTACTTATTCCTGTATGCCCTCTTTCATAAACGTAAATCGATAAACTTGAGCGAAGTTCAATCTAGTTAGGAGGATTTTATGATCAGAGCAGTTATTTTTGGAGTGTTTTTCGTCTTTCTTTGTGTTGCCATCCCTAGCTTTTTAGGCTTTTATCACAGTTCTAATCAAACACCAGAGAAAGTGACTGAACCACAAAGTGAACATCAGATTGAAGAGGAAATAGAGACAAAGTCCGAACAACACGACTTCAATGAACAAAGTGAGAATGATGAAGTTGAGGACCAACAACTAAAAAGAGAGGACTCTAGTGACGAGCTCGTTTTTTCTAATAGAGATGAGGCAATTGAAGCCGTGTTGGAACGGTTTTCACTGACCGAATTAATTAGCATTTTTACAAGTGTTCGTAATGGTGTTGATGATGAAAAGCGGGATGAATTGGTTGCGAAACTACAGGAGCAATTTACAGATGAAGAAATTGAGGCGTTAAAAGTTATTGGATTTGCCGAGTTAGAAAAAGTTCTTCAATGAGCATTTACATATGCCAAAAACGCCTAGAGCTCAACTCACTACTAGGCGTTTTCTTCTAATAAAATCAACGTTTTACACACTTTGTTCCTTCCGTAGTTGACCGAGTGGCGGTTGCTTTGTTTTCATCTTTTTAGTGAAATAACTATGCATAAGCATCCCGATCACAATAAGACTCATTCCGATCATTGCCATTCCATTTGGCAAAGGGGTCGATAGCAACGCGATCTCTCCCATTAACACAAAAAGAACTTGAGTTGATTGGGTCGCTTCAACTGCTGCAAGCTTCTTCTGGTTTCCTCTTACCCGGTCTGTTGCAATAAAAAATAAGGTCGTTGCAACGACGCCTGAACTTATGGCGACAATAAAGGATTGGAGAATTTGATCTGAAGAAGGAGCTCCAACCTGGATAAAAGCAACTAGACTGAGAACAAGCCAAAAAGGAATCGTAACTAATGTCATTCCGAAGACCCGTTGAAAAGTATCAAGCCGCCCTCCACAAACCTCCATCATTTTTCGGTTTCCAAGTGGATAGGCGACAGCAGCAAACATAACGGGCAGAACACCGATCATCGCCGTTTGCAAGGATACACTATTTGCATTCTGTAGCTGCATGAGAGCGACACCAAACAAGATCATAAGAGAAATACAAAATGCGCCTAAAGGAATTTTTTGACGGATTTTTTGAATTCCTTTGTTTGTTTGAACCGATTCCAAAAAAAGGGGAGCCAATAATGTTCCTGCTACGATAACTAATTGCCATGTTCCTGCTACCAGCCAACCAGGTCCATAGGCAGCTGCAAACGTAATCGGAGCATAAAATAAAACAAACCCAACAAAACTCCAGCCAAACCAAGGAATAGGATGCTTCCTAATTTCAACTATAATTTGTTTGACATTATTCCGAAACAAGACAATTAGAAATAAAAAAGGAAGCATAAAAAGAAACCGTAATGATGAACTCCACATCCAACTTCCTCCCGCTAGTTCCATCGAGCGGTTCAATATAAACGTAACCGCAAAAAACATCGCAGCAAATAACCCTAGTGTAATTTCCTTCATATTCTCACCTTCCAGAAGAAGCAATAGATATAGTATAATATACTAACTGATAACTATAATATACTCCTAATTTTGGAAAAGATCCACTTATATATTATGTATAAAACCTAAGCAAGGGAGGAATTTATTTGAAGCGCTCACATCAAACAGACGCAGAAAGATTGGCCAAACAAGTGGGATTGACTTTAAGAAAAATAAGGCAGGAACGTGGATTAAGCTTGCAGCAACTAGCTGATCTTACAACTGTCAGCAAACTTACATTAGGAAAAATTGAGCGCGGTGAAGCAAACCCATCACTCTCAGTCATTTGGAAAATTGCCAATGGTCTTGAGATCCCAATATCCCTTTTGCTAAATGAAGACAGCGACATTAAAATTTCACGTAAACATAAAGGAAACAAAGTAGTAAGCGCCAATGAAGCATGTACGCTTGAACCAATGTTTGACGTTTCAACATTTGGATCAAGTGAAATTCACAGAGCATTCCTCAAACCAAGAAGCGAATACAATCCAGGCGCCCACCAATTAGGTGTGGTCGAGTATGTTACCGTTATGACTGGAGAACTATTGATTCAAATAGATGGTGAGTCGTTTCATCTGTACGAATATGACTCCATTACATTCAATGGAGATAAGGAGCATACATATATAAACCCAACTGATCGTACGACTGTCCTACACTTCGTAATGACATATTCGAAGTCATAGTAGGGAGTGTCTCTTCTAAAAGGTGCGTAGCGAACGGAACCATTGCCTCCTCTGTTCCGGACTTTCGAGATAACCCCTTGGGGTCGAGTGACTTCTGCTCCATTTTACTCCGGAAAAACTATATCATAGCAACAATCTTTACGAAAACACCCAAATATAAAAACGCTAGGATAACCTAGTCGTTTCGTGGGTGGAGGACTCTTACAAGTAAAAGAGTCCTCCGACCTTATATATGTTTTGGCATCTGTTGTTCACAAATGTTAATCATCTCTTCAAGCACATCACTTTTGCTTAACTCTGTCCAAGGGATCTCGACACCTTTTCCAGGGGCTAACGCTCTTCCTCTATACTGTTGGTCCTCACTCATCGCAATGTATATATCCCAACTCCAAGACTTTAAATTGTCTTTAATTGAGTCTCCTGTTTGTCTAATCTCCACTAAATAATGATTTTTCACTGTAAATTCTTTATGGTTGTCCATCTGATCTGCACTCCTCTCTTTATGTAACTAAATTCGCCATACTTTCTTATTTCCCTATAAGAATCGTCCTACAATTACCGACATAATTCTTTAATTCCCACTATCGCAAAATACTAATTGTCATTATTCGACACGTTCTATGGAATAAAATAACTTATTTCCACGAATGATATTAAAAAGAACATGAGTTGACCTCAACTATTACCGCGCAAACGAATGATAACCTTCCTTGAGGTCTTAAACGACCACCTGCTAAAGCAGGTGGATTTGGACATAAAATGTCTACGACTAAAGTCGTTTCTTAAGACTGAA
>NZ_JAWRVK010000033.1:0-48591 GCF_036663575.1 Halalkalibacter flavus | reverse complement strand
CTTATAATTTGACTGCGATCTAGATGGGTAGCATGAAAAACATTCTCCACATACTCTTTGTACACATCCTCATATCTTACCGTCGGTCTATACATATAAACCCCTCCTGACGTCTTGTTGACGTGTATTGACTCCCATTAATACAACTAGCATCACCATTCCATTTTATTGGCGTGACGCTCCCTTCCGTCTTTGGTAAAGGATATGTAAGGGAGTTTTTATTTAGTCCAAATTTTTTGGAATTCCAGACAATTCAATTTTTCAATTATTTCGGATGTTTAATAAATAGGATTTTTGACCATCCTCTTTAGTATTGAATAATCAAATGATAAGGGGTTGTTATAAATGTTTTTCGGATTAGGTAGACGCGGAAGTAAGTTTGGTAGGTTCTTAGATAAACACGGTATAAAACAAAAAGATTTAGCTCAACATAGCGGAATTTCTAAATCAACTATTAGTCGTCTGGTTCAAGGAGATTCTTTTCACCCTTCTATGAAGAATGGGAAAAGAATCATAAAAACATTGAGAGATGTTTTTAAGAAGGATGTTGATTATGATGATTTTTGGAGCGTTTAAGAGGCTGTTAGAGTCGATATCTAATGGCTTTTTATTATTTGAAAAGAAAAATGGACTTCTCATTAAATTCGAGAAATGACTGTTTAAAATTGCGGAGGAATTTCCAAAATAAGTATTAAAGGGGTGTAGTTTGGAATGGGTGAAAAAATCCTTAATTTACAATGTAACTTATTAGTATTGTTTGGAATATTCTTTGCGGTTCGCTTTAATATACACAAAAGAAATATACATACAGGTAGAGGGCTATCCGATCAATACCTTAGAATTTCTTATATCCATCATTATAATTGTTGGAATATATAGACAATTGGAAAAGCAAATAGAATCTAAAGATCAAAAAAGAGTTTAAATGCTCATCTAGGGGTAGTACCAGCGAATCTGTACCACCCGCAATAAGTCGTAACCCCTACATCAGTAGTGAGGGCATTTCTTCCCATTTGATACGAGAATATACGTTCGTATATAATGTATTCAAAAAGGTGATCTTTTGAATCATATAGAGCGTAAAGTTAAACAAATTATACAAAACATACAAATGACAAAAGGTAGGAATCCCACTATAGAAGAATTAGTACAATGGACTGGAAGAGATAAGAAGGATTTACTTGCGATTTTGAGAAGACTTAACAAAATTTAAGTAGAGTATGCGATATTCAACGTCCGTTAATTTGCGTTTTAGACGTTTTTCAAAGCTTTTAACAACTTCTGCAAAATTGGGCTTCATGGAATAACACTCCTTTCCCCTTTATAATATCCAAAATTTTACAATTGTCAATGAGATATAATGTATTATCTGACATGAATTATTATTCCATTTTCTTTAACTAACTCAATTACAGAGTTCAATATAATGAACCATCTCTATCAAATTACCATGTAAAGAAGCCCTCACATCTGTGAAGGCTTCTTCTGCATGTAGTTTATAAATTAGGACTACCTATGGAAAGAAAGGCAGTCATTTTATCAAAATACAGCATGAAAAGAAAGGAGGTGAGTATGTTATATGTTTTATTATCTCTCTATATATTATATAAATTTTTTTAAAGTGTGTTAGTAAGTTGTAGCCCGGTTGTTGAAGATCATGTTTGCATAGACTTGTTGAATAAACAACCCTTTAGAAGTTGAAGAAAGTCATTAGAATGCTAATAAATATCAATATGAAACTAATTAAATACATTTGTTTAAATAATATTTTTTTATTATTCGTAAAGTATATGTCAAATCGCAAAACCCTTGATAAAACTGGTTTTTGCGATTTTTATCGTTTACACATGATTTTATACACTCTAGAATTATTAAGGGTTTTACCTGTTTTAAGTTATGTAAATTATCAACATTTATACATAAAATTATGTATAATTGAAAGACCCCCTTCTCCTATAGATCCTTAGAGCAGACTGATAATTCACAGTTTGCTCTCCTTTTTGTTTGTTATAAATCATTTTTATTAAATTAAAGCACCCGTTTTGTTCCACAAACAATGACCATTTAATTTAAAAACTTATAAAAAATGTTTCCAATCGCTACTATATAACTAGCTCTTTAATGGTGTTAAGTATCCCTTCTGAATAAGAACCTATGGTTAAACGCCCATGTCCATTTTTTGCCTCATTTGTAGCATTCTCAAGTAAATAACCGAACTTTACAGCCTGTAACATTTTTAAGTCATTACCGCTATCACCGAAAGCAATTGCATTTTTTCGGTCTATCTTAAATTTTGCTAATATATATTTCACAATCTCATCTTTTCCAGTTCCTAAAGGTATAAAATCAATATCATATGCATTCTCTGGGTCTCCAGCCAAAGGATTGCATTGATTGATGTTTATGCCAATTTTAAAATCACAAGCAACTTGTCTAATATGATTAAGGTTTAATTGGTCGTCCCCTTCATTCTTGCAGAAATAGTAGTAATTGCTTTTGTATTTTGATGCGCCCATCTGTGATTGGCTATCTAAAACAATATTTTTAGAAGCCAATAAATCAACTATCTCTTTTATTTTACCGGGATGGTAATTGCCATTATCAAACCTGTTAAGCCATTCTACATCAATTTCACCTTGTTTTAACTTGTTGAAATAATGAATTTCCGTCCCCAAATCACTTGCAATAAAATGAGGAAGATACTGAAATCCACCCCTCTTCATTTTTTCAAGAACAGCCTCAATGCTGCTACCCGTTACCAAGCCAAAAAGTAAACCAGAAACCCTACTTTTTTCTACGATAGTCTGTTCTAATGCTCGTATTTGACTTTTTCGTTCAGCTGTTAATTGGTGAGGAAAGTACGTTTCATCAAAATCACTAAATACAATGTACTTAGGATTTGGTACTTCAGGTAAAGTTCTAAAAAGGTTGTAGTCCATAGAGTAACCTCCATAAATTTGAGTTAATCTGTAATATTTCAGAGCTGATGTAGCTTCTATTGGAGAAATAGCACCCAACGCCATTACTATTGGTTCATCATCATATCACTTCTTCAACTCTTGAGCAGTTTAAGTACATTTCTTCACAATTTCACACCAATATTAACATAAATATCCATTTTTATTTATAAGTGTTATTCCGTTAAATGGCCCTTTACATTAAGAAAGGCACTTTTCCTTGTTTCAGAAAAGTGCCCTATTACTGGAATTATTCAGGCCATTGAAAAGAGTTCACACTTATTGAACATTATGCTCCATAGATGAAAAAAACAAATACAAGTGGGCGACCACTAATACGTTAAATCACCAGAAGCCTCCATCTGAATGGATAATTTGCCCCGTAATCCATTCAGATTCTTCACTTGTTAGAAAGACGATTAACTTTGCAGCATCTCTAGGTTCACCGATTCTACCCATCGGGAATTTCGGTAATAAGTGTTCCTTCAACTCACTGTTCATCCATCCACTGTCAGTTGGTCCAGGATCTACAGCATTAACCGTGATTTTAAGTGGTGCTAATTCAAGAGCGACTGATTTAGTAAAAGTAGAAACAGCACCTTTTGTTGTAACATATGCCAAATTGCCAGGCTCAGGTGATTTGTCCTGACCTGACACCATGTTAATAATTCGACCACCATGTTTGCCTTCAATTTGACGAGCAAATTCAACAGTCAAAAGACACGTTCCTCTAACATTTACGCTATAATGAGCATCGATGATGTCTGCATTTATGGAACGAAAATCCACGTCAACGGAATGTGTTGCATTATTCACAAGAATTGATGGAGAACCCAGTTTCTCGTGAACTTCATCAAGCAGTTTCCTCGGTGCATCTGGTTGCGAAAGATCCAATTCCATTGATTCACATCGTACTCCAAAGCTGCGGATCTCCTCCATAAGATGTTGCGACCAATTGGAATCATCATCTATAAAATACTTCATCAGACGATCATAATTTGACCAATGAGTGAAAAAAATGTCTGCGCCTTCTCTGGCTAATTCTCGACATATTGCAGTACCGATGCCCTTTACTCGACTAGCGCCAGTAACAATCGCGATCTTATTCATTAATCGTTTCATAAAAGTCTCTCCTCGCGGAAACACTGAACAAAGTGATATTGGAGATGTATGCTCACCATACAAAAAAACGAATACCCTAAAATAGGCATTCGCTCGGTGTGTTTATAGCACATGAACTCAGCGATCCTATAATGGTTTAAATGAAAATAGACGATTGATCCTTCAATAAAAAAGGAATCAACAAATCCATTCAATTACTTAGCCATTAAAGGATATCTCCCATTAAAGTCCATGCTCCTTTCGTACATCTCCATTCTTATATGGTATTATAATTACCAATTCTAGTAAATTACTCAAAAAAAAACTACCTTGCAAAATTACTTCCCGTTTGCTCAATATGCCTTTCTCCATTTAATGGCCCTTTAAATAAAGATAGAGCGCAATTCTTCACTTCAGAATTGCGCCCGATTGTGGAAGATTGAAATTACAAAAAGCTACAGACAATGGCTCCTTAGTTATTTTACTAAAGCACTTACTTAAAGAAGCTATAAAGGTGGTCACTAATTGACCACCTTTTACTCATACATTAACTTTATAATTAAGTGCTAACTCATCCCCAGGTAATCCCCTTATTCCCCAGTTATGTTTCGGTGTTTCAAAAATTGTTATCTCAACATCTTGAGGGGATATACTCAATTCACTATTTATACGTTTAAATAGTAGGTTAATTAAATATTTTTTAGCTTCTACCGTTCGACCTTCAAACATACTAATCTCAATTACAGTATATGATTCAGTTCTTCCACTCGCAAAATAAAAATCTTCTTTGTCCATAGGGAAAAAGCGATGAAATTTCTTATCCGAAGGAAATTCAAGAGCTTCCACCATACACGAATGAATAACATTCGATAGCGTTTCCTTAATTGGATTTAACCTATCATTAACCCCAAAAATTTTAATTTGTCCCATTCTCATCTCACCTTTCTCTTCTCATCTAAACTAAGCTCAGCTAACAATAGATACTATTCTTTAAAGAAGCAACAAATTCCTTCTTCAAGTATTGCGCCCTATTCATTAAGAAAGAGCGCAATTCTTATTCCAGAAAAGCGCCCGATTGCTGAAGATCGTTGTATCAATCTATTTAAGAAAAGCACCCGTTACCACAATAAGAATTTTAAATTTCAATGTTAAAAACTACCCAAAATAAAACTATTATTCCAAACATCAATAAGCCAAATAGAAAAGCAGCTACCCGATATACTTTAATATGAATATGTTCTGGGAAGATTTTTTTAGTAATCCATAAAAATAACTTCCCAAAGACTTGAAACAACGTAGGATACGCTGACATTATATCTAAGAAGTTCTCATCAGGGTTATATCTCTTAAAAGCATGTTGAAAACCAATGACTCCAAAAAAGCCAAAAATAAGAGTAGCCAATAAAGGTACAAAGAAATCCATCACGTTACCTCACATTTTTCTCTTTTCATTTAAGTATAACACTGTCTGTTCTTTTTAAATTATCCTGTCCTTTACTTGAAAAGAAAAGGGCGCTACCGCAATTTCATCGATTTCAATAATATTTAAGTCTTCAGTGGCTGGAACATTGCTTTCAATATAACCTACTTCATATCCAAAGTCGTCATTAGTAATGACTGTTTGAATTTCCCCATTTTCTTCAAATGGTCCATCCATTTGGACTATTTCTTTGGCTGTCCATTGACCGTCTTCTTTATGAACATCAGCAACCCAAATGTCTTCATCATTCATTGCCCCTCTAAAAACTATTAAGACTAACTCTTCATTTACTTTATGGGAACCATATACATTTATTTCTCTTTCTTTGTTTTCAATCTCTATCGCCTTTAAAGCATCTTCTGGATAATTTGCTGTTTCTTGACTACCTTCTGGACTACTTTCATTACATCCTGCAAGTAAAAAAACAAATGAAATGATTATAAGCATTAAGTTTAACTTCATTTTTTTTCACCCTCTCTAAATTTTTAAAATATGTACGTGGATTATGACAAATAAGAACTGTTGCAATAACCTGCCCTATAACGAAAGAAGCGAATACCCTGTTAAGCATTCGCACCCGTTAACGCAAGAATAACCCCTTTTTATTTACTGGTAAACCCTTTCCCAAGAACTGCTTTTTTATCCAAACCAACAAAAACTACAAGGTTTCCAGTGGTATCTGTCTCAGTGTTATTAAAAGTAACAGAATAAACTTGGTCTTTGTCATAATTTATATCAATTGATGCTTTTATATCATCATTAACAGGTACTTGTTTTACAATTGAATCCTTTGGGCTTACTGGAATTAAAGCACTTTCTTCATCAGTTAAACTATTGAAAGCTACCATCTCAATTGGCATTTGGTTCTCGGTCTTGGATGCAGAATAGAAAGAAACTATTCCTATAACCATAAATATTAAAAGTACCCCTAAAATCCCGAAAATAAGAAGTATAATTGATTTCTTCAAAATTCTCCTCCCCTGTATCAAATGGCTTGGCTTCCATAAGCATTTCCCATAAAAATTCAATAACCTTGTTAAACAATCCTGCCACTTTACTTTAAGTACAATTCTTCACAATCTCTAATATTTTAACATAAATATCCAATTTAACCGCCAAGTTTTATTCCATTAAATGGCCCTTTTCATGAAGAAAGACGCTTTTCCTATTTCAGAAAAGCGCCCGATCGTTGAATATCATTGTTTAAATCTTATTCAAGATAATGATTCTTTAGCTAAATAAGGAATATGTTGTACAATTTCAATGCTTTGAATTTATTTTTCTTTCATACTTCCAATCCATTTTTTGCAGTTCCTTAGCTATTAACATATTAAAAAATCCATGTCCTACTAATACTATCGATGTGTGTTCTTGGGCATATTCAACCAATAAATCATATGCTATTTTAACTCTGTCTTTTGCGTTGCTCAAAGATTCTCATCCCCACGAATAACCACTAAACCATAGGCATCTTAAAATCACTGCCCAAATATTAGGATCTAATTTTAAACCTCCTAGTTTTATTAAAAGATTCGGTAGCTCTGTTTCACGAAATAAAGGTTCTGATCGTCTATAAAAAACTTTTCCAAAGCAAAAAAGCCAGCCTTAAGGCCAGCCCATAAAAAAATAAAAAAACAGAGTACTTGCTAGTTCACGATACACCTCTATCACAACGCCGCAATGAGCTCCTCCCCATTGTTCCTTGGATTATTCACCAACGTACTGACTTCATATGCACTCATCTTTTCGCTATCATAAGGTTGCAAAATGCTTTTCAATAAATCTTTATCATCAATGCTTTGACCTACCCATGCTTCCCTGTTTCCTTCTTCTAAAAGAACGGGCATCCGATCATGAAGTTCGCTCATCATTTGATTTGGTTCTGTCGTAATAATGGTACAAGACACAATTTCTTCCCCATTCATTCTCCAACAATCCCATAAACCAGCAAAAGTAAAGGGGTCCCCACCTCCAACCGTAATTCGATAAGGCTTTTTCTGACCATTTTCTCGTTTCCATTCATAAAAACTGTCCGCTACGATCAAACAGCGTCGACGCTTCAATAACTGCCTAAAGGCAGGCTTCTCGTCTATCGTCTCCGCACGAGCATTAATCATTTTATACCCAATCTTCTTATCTTTTGCCCAGGACGGAACAAGCCCCCACTTTAAAAAACCAGCCTTCAATCCCTCTTTATGCCCCACGATACTCAGAACATCTTGTGATGGAGCAATATTGTAATTAGCTTTTATCTCAGGAAATAGGATTCCAAATTCCTCTTGAAGGGCCTCTGGACTTGCCGTTAAGGTAAACCTTCCACACATCGTCATCGCCTCTTTCATTGTTTAGATCCTATACAACCGCTATATCCAATGATTTTTAAGAATGCATTTCGTCAGTTGACCTTCTTTATTGAAGTCCTTTTATTTGCTTGCAATTAGGCCTATGTAAGATACCAGTAAAGAGACATCTTCATAGAATAAAGAGAAAATAAATCTATCGTCGGGCTGTTACAGTTGGTTTTAGTCAAAAAAGAGCTTCTCAACTAGGAGCTCTCTTTTATATCGCTTAATGAGGTTGCACTCTCAATAGGACAACTGGTACAGCAAGAAGAAACACCCATAAAATTCTTATCAATGCTTTGGAACCGCCCTTGGTTCCAATCTGTAATATCAGCTCATGCGCTCTTTGCTTTCCGATCAGTCTGTCGTTCTGTCACCAAGACTGTTCATTCTATATACCCTTCGACAACTATAAAATGAAAAAGCAACGCGTCTGCTAGCTTATCTTTCACCTTCATTTCGATCAGCACTGATTTCAGAATGGGAATGAATCAGCCACAAACTCAGCTTCATTTTATGATTGATCACATAGCAGAATGGAATCGACATCAATACTCCCCAATAGAGGTTTTGAAAATAGTGGCGATTCATTTTCCAATCTCCTTTTCTAGGTATGCTTTAACGCCAATACTAAGATTCATCTTTGAGAGTGGACTCTCCCTTTTTCTTGTGCACAAAACATCTCAACAGACTTTTTGTGCCAATAGGGCGTCCCTCCAAGCTTTAGATCAGGTTCTGGTAACTTCCCTCGATGAAAATACACATTCAATTTACGTTTATCATAATTTAATCCATTCTCCGACAAATAATCAGCAAAAGTCTTTTGGGTATAATAATCATTACTTTCTTTTCGGACAAACGAAAGATTTGGTTTTTGAATTAAAAAGGTATCTTCTTTAAAGAATTCAACCATCAACTCTAACGCTAATTCTAACCAATCATTATCTAAATGCTTATATAACAACCCAATATTGAACATTTCTTGATCAGGATCTTGAAAAAAACAAGCTAATCTCAAAAAAGTACCTTCAATATCATCTAATTCTTTCACAGCGTCTTGAATATGAGCGGAATCCTTCAACATCGCTTCAAAACTAGGGAACATGTCAATGATCCTTTTCGTTGCTTTATTCAATTCATCCCCTCCTGTTGACTTAGTCAACTTCAATATAACACCCTGTGTTGACCAAGTCAACACAGGGTGTTCTTTGTTCTGCTTGCTGCGCCAACGCGAAGCTTTGGAAGCAGCTCGACTTGTAGGGGTTCGATACCCCTACAAGTCGAACGTTCGCACAAAAAAAGAAAAGAGAAGGACATCCCATCCTTCTCCTTGTCATAGTTAGATATGATCATGTTCTTTCATACTGTAATATCTAGCATCGGCATTCACGATGATGTGATCAAGTACCTCTATTCCAAGCACCTTGCCACATTCAGCTAAACGCTTCGTCACTTCAATATCTTCTCGGCTAGGCTTTACATCTTGCGACGGATGCTGGTGACTTACAATGATGGATGCACTATTATTCAAGATGGCAGACTTAAACACCTCTCTAGGTACAACAAGACTAGCGTTAAGACCACCAACATGACAACGATGAACCGCAACGACTCTATTTTTCGTATTCAGGCACATCACAAAGAACACTTCACGGTCTTCATCCCCGATGAATGTTGCCGCAACCTTTGCTCCATCCTCAGGACTTCGAATGATAAACGTCTCGCCACCTTCTACCTCGCGAATGACTTGCTTAATTCTTTGAATTTCGTAAACTTTTTCCATTGATAACACTTCCTTTCTTTGTTTGACAAGGAAGCAATGATGGGCGCAAACCGTGTGAAGGGTTCGCTCACGGAGAAGCGAACTTGCCAGTCAGGCATAGGTAACAGGCATGATCTTTGCCTGTTAGCGTTCAAAACCGAGTGAAGCCCAATGACTTAGGGGCAGTTAGGAAGCGGTCTTTGCTTCTTACTGCCCCTTAGCCTACTTGGCTTTGCCGATTTTGTTTGCCTGACGCCCGCCCTTCACACGGTCATAAGCCCACTCATTATAATGAAGAGAACAAAGAAGGATATATACACACTAACCCAAATAAAGCGATCCAACGGGCTACCGTTGGCTGGGTATTGGGCGAGAAGCCCAAGGTCTCTACGGTTTTCGGCTCGTTCGGTACGGCCCTTGAGGCAAATGGAACAGGAACCTACAGATTGTAGGCGAAGAATTGAGCCGTACAATCTGTGGTTATCGGTCCATTTAGTACCGAAGCGACACGTACAGAATGACGGAACGCGTTATTTTGCTTTCCGATCAGTCTGTTGTGATGCCGCCAAGTCCTGTTTGGCTATATGGAAAATGGCTTTCTGTCTTTCTAAGAATGTTCTAACGAACCCCCTTTTTCTAGTTCACTGAAGAAAACCCATAAGAATTTCCATAGTAAAAAGCCCTGTATCATGATTACAAGGCTACATTTCCACGCTATATTCTTTAATCATCGCGACCACTTCATCAAATTCATATTTTTGATTCACGACATCCACAACAAAATCCTCAGCTTGCTTTTGACTCATGTTAAATTGAAAACCATTGTAGGCAAGGAATTGAATCAGTGCCAAAAAGGCCGTTCGTTTGTTTGCGTTATGAAAGGTATGATTTTTGGCTAATGACTCAAACAAAGCTCCCGCTTTTCCGAAAATGGTCGGGTAAGCCTCTTCACCAAAAGCGGATTGTTTGGGTCGATTGATGGCGGAATTAAGAAGATCAGGCAACTTCACCCCTTTATGTTCCTTAGGGCTATATCGTTCAATAACCAGTAAATTGATGGCAATCACTTCTTGTTCAGTTAAATAACGTATCAACGGTCAACCAGCCCTTTAATGGTTTCATCATACTGTTTCATGTTCTTATCTAGAATATCAAAGAAATCGTCGCTAACACCTTTTGGCAACTGTACTTTTTGACTTTTTCGAATCACAATGGCGCCATCCTGTTCCTCAATAAAAACGTCATCACCGTGCGCTACACCAAGACGCTTTAGCAATTCTGCTGGAAACGTCACGCCTAAACTATTTCCGATTTTCGTTACTTTGCGTTCCATATTTTTCACCGCCATTCTTTTTCCCTCCTTCTATGCTATTCAAATCATTCTATGTTTATAACTGTTATAACAATTATAATTTAATACAAATCAAAAAAGCAAGGTTGCTACTCTGTACACACCAAACGTCACAATGGATGTCCTTTGATGTCAATCATGAAAAAACTACTTGATATCAGCCAATAAATGTCATAATATTTAATTAATATCTACTTGTCTCATCACCTTATCTTCTTAAAGCTCCTTCCTATCGAACTTAGCATAGTAAAAAAACACCCGAAGACCAGTAATCTACCTTCTCCATAGTTAACTCATTAAAATCTTCTAAAAGGTTTCCATCTCTTTTTTACCTGATTTCCATTCCCTACTTTCAATACCCTATAAAATTAAAATATAGATTTAGAAAGGTGCGATGTAAATGAGCGTGATCTCTCCAGCTTTATTTCCTGTGAGCGGAATACTCGAGATAGCAAATGATAAGGAGTTTGTTTTTTAAGATCTGGGGATTCGCGGATAGATGATAGAGACATTTATGTTTCTAAATCTCAGATTGGGAAATTTAATTTTTTAAGAACAGGGGACCTCGTGACTGGACAAGTACGATCACCAAAACAAAATGAACAATATTATGGATTAATGAAAATTAATGAAATTAATAGATCTCCTCCAAAATCTCAGATACTCAGGCCTCATTTTAAATCGTTAACTCCTATCCACCCAAACAAAAAAATAACCCTTGAAGGAAAAAACCATAGCATAACAAACCGCCTCATAGACATATTTGCGCCCATTAGATTTGGCCAGCGTGGACTGGACTTATCGCAGCCCCACCCAAAGTAGGGAAAAAAACGCTATTAAAAGACATGGTTAATGGGATTGCTCATAATCATCCTGATGCAGAATTATTGATCCTTCTCATCGATGAACGCCCTGAAGAAGTAACAGATATTAAACGCTCTGTCAAAGCTACTGTACATAGTTCTACATTCGATGAACTTCCCAAAAATCATATTAAAATTACGGAACTCATATTAGAAAGCGCCATGCGCCTAGTAGAAAATAAAAAAGATGTCATTATTCTCGTAGATAGTATTACACGGTTAGCAAGAGCTTATAATTTGAGTGTTCCACCAAGCGTTTGAACCCTTTCAGGAGGATTAGATCCTGTGTCCTTTTATGGACCGAAGCGCTGCATCTTTTAAGCCCGCTATGAGGGGTTCTTCTCATAGCGGGAGCGCAGCGTGCGGAGCGTGCGGAGCCATTGTAAACACCTTTTGAACACGAACTTTAAGTACTATACAATTTTCATTTTTCCCTTATCATTAGACCACAGCCTATTAACCCCTTTCCGTTCAGTTATGGCTAAATGATCAAGTAATTCTAAAAATGGAACTAAGTATTTTCGCGAAACAGTTAAGGCATTCTTAGCCTCTTTTAAAGTGAATTCATCTTTCGTCTGATCAATCAGTTTGTTAAGGTTATATTCAAACACCTTACTATGAATGGTGTATTTTTCATCTAGAAAATAAGTGATTCTTTTACTTTGCAAAAAGAATTTTAAATCATCATGCATCTCTTTAGGAATTCCTTCTTTTGATATCAACTCTTCCCACGGATCAACATCTAAACCTTGTCCCTGTAGTTTCTTTAACAAATTCTCGATTCTATTACTCCATTTTCCAGGATAATTCGGTTCAAAGCCAACGCCTGTGAGAAATTGCTCTTTTCTTTCTATTTTTTTTCTTTAATAAGCTGGTCAATGATAACCTCTGCCGATTTTTGAGGAACATAAGATTTTAAGGATTGGATAATTTCAGCTTTCTTTTTACCAATTCTCATCGGAAATTTCAGATGGTATTCTTGTAAATCTAGTTGGACAATACCTGTTATTTCATTGTATATCTCCGAAGTCATGTATTGTCCTTCAATGAATTGAATAACATCCCCTTGCTTTAAAAGTACTTGAATATTTTCAATTACTACTTCCTCTATTAAACTTGTCTGTTCAACTAATTGTTTGATTGACATGAATTTATGCTCTTTCAACGCATCTGAAATTCGCTCACTTGGAGTCCCTTCCTTCTTACGAGCTAACAATCTAACTGTCTCTTCTCCAAATCTAAAGCGCTTCCCATAAGGATCAATTACAGTACCTCCGCCAATAATTTCTGATGGTGTCGGTCTCCGTAAAATGTAATGATCTCCTCTTTTCGTTACAATCGGTTCATTGAGGCGGACTTGACATAGTACTTCCTCTTTTTCTTCCAGCTGATTGCGATCAAAAAAGACAATCGTTCCTACAACTTGAGCTGTTCCAATATGTACTTTTACTAAAGAGCGCTGTTTAATTGGTAGTTTTAACACATTAACCGTCTGAAGTGAAATATCAATTATATTTGTACTTGAGAACTGATTGGATGAGACCAATACGTCCCCTCGATGTATCATATCTTTCGATAAACCACCCAAGTTAAGAGCCACCCTTTGTCCTGCTTGCGCCTCTTTTTTTGCTTGATGATGAACTTGCATTTGTCTGACTCTTACCTTATCACCCTGTGGTAAAATTTCAAGGATATCTCCTTCTCTAACAGTACCTTCATAGGCTGTTCCACGAACAACAGTACCTTGGCCATGCACGGTAAAAACCTGATCAATAGGTAAACGAAATGGCCCTTGGTAAGAACAACTCCGACCTGGTATATCTTCTAGTACAATTTGAATTTCATGTATCAATTCATCTATGCCTTTACCAGAAATACTGTCTACAAGAGCTAACGGTGCCTGTTCTAAAAAAGTACCTTCTACATGTATCTTAATATCTTCCTTTACTAATTCTATAAACTCTTCATCAACTCGATCAATCTTTGTTATGACAATAAGTCCTCGTTTAATTCTTAAAAAAGACAAAACTTCAATGTGCTCTTTTGTTTGAGGCATTATTCCTTCATCTGCTGCAACAATAAGCAGCACCATATCAATTCCTGCGACACCAGCAATCATTTGTCTAATAAACCGTTCATGCCCTGGAACATCAATAATGGAAACTTCTAATTCAGCATTTATCTTTAATGGAGCGTAACCAAGCTCACTTGAAATATTACGTTCCTTTTCTTCCTTCAAGCGATCTGTTTCAATATTGGTTAATGCTTTTGTTAGAGCTGTTTTCCCATGATCAATATGCCCAGCCATACCAATTGTATAAAATCTATCTTTCATAAAATCACCTACATTCATTTAATCTAAAAAATATCATTTTCATGTAAACGCTCTCTTGAAAAAATAATCATTCTTAGTATATAATAAAAATAGTTAAACTACGGGGGTGGTTGGGGTTGAACAAAAGCTCCCGTTAATAAAGTGCAAATAACAGTTCCACAACTCTCGCTCCCATTTGCTTAGTATCGCTCTCCTAATTACTTATGCAATAAAATAAGAAGATAACTATTTTCACTGCTGCATAAATGACCATCACAGCAACAATAGCTAATCCGATCAGCAAAAGAGTATAAAGAAAGATATCGAAAAAGGTTTTTATTAGAAAAACCAACCCTCCCCCGATTAGTATTGCTACCCCAACGATTAATAAATTTGCTTTCTATTTGTGTCTTTTACTTCTCTACTTCTTCCATGTACCTCCCCTTCCTAACCCTAGCGCTTTAATTATTCGTCGTATTTCTTTTTTAGAAGCTCAAGCGCTTCTGAAATTAAGTCAATAATCGGTTTATCTTGAAAATAAGAAAGTCGTTTGTACTCTTGAAAATCTTCAGGATGTATTCGGACTGACTTATATTTAGGTTGCTGCTTTTTTTCTGCTGAGAGTTTATTTTTTCCCGCTCATATTCCTCGCCTGCCCTTTCTACTATATGATCTTAATATCAGTATTCGATAACACAATAACACTTATGGACTAAAATTTTCTCAAAATTATTAATTTTAAAACAAAGGTTCAAAAAATGAGCCTTTGTTTTATTTTTCCCTAGTATCCAAAATGGTTTTTATCTCACAAGGTTAATCAGTTATATTCGTAATCATATATATAATAATATAAATAAAGCATTATATATCATTATCATATATATAATGCTTTATATTATTACGAATACATTGACTCATATAAAATTTCTAATTATACTGTTCATATAGCACATTGAGCATACGATTATATATATCGATAGGGGTTGTTAAAATGAAAGAATTCGTTATTGATTTAGGAAATGGGTTTGTTAAAGCTAAAAGTGAAAAACGTACCATTGTCGCACCATCTAGCATTGCCTTTTATGAGGACTTAGGTGAAGGTACACTGGATGATTTCTCTGTAGAACGTTCTTATAACGTCTTTGAGAGCACTATTCATGACGAAGTACAATATGTATGGGGCACAGGTATTAAAGACGCTGTAAGCCATAATAAGCTGCTGCCTACGTATACGCACAATAACCGATATAGTAATAAGCGTTTTAAGTGTCTATTCCAATTTGTACTTGCTGAATTGGCAAGTGATTTTGAAGAAAAGAGCATGGATGTTCTTTTAGTAACTTCTTTGCCGTCCAATGAGATTGGATCGGAAGATGAGAAAAAGCTAAGAGAATTCTTGAAACGTACTCATTCTGTTAAACGAAACGATAAAAATTATACGATTAACGTCGAAATCGTAAAAGTGAATGAACAGCCATTAGGGACGCTCTTGAACATTCACATGAACGAAACCTATCAAATACATAAGGATTTACAGACAAAAACTATTGTTGTAGTGGATTTCGGTTCTGGAACTACAATCGTTGATACGTATAAGAACATGAAGCGTCTTCCTGACAGTTCCATCACTATTCTGGAAGGGCAAAATGACATCTACAAAGAAATCGCTAATAAGATTAAAAAGAAGTACAGCGTGAAAGACTTGTCATATACCTATGTTGAAGACGGGTTTCGTGATGGTTCATATACCGCAAAAATCTCTGAACGAGCAATATATCCATTCGAAAATATTGCTCAATCAGTAATCGACAGATTTTGTGCATCCATTATTACTCGTATTGATACGACACTCACCAATCGTGATGCGGTTGATGTCTTTACACTAACTGGTGGAGGAGTTAATAACGTTGGTGATACCTTCCGAGAAGAATTAAACGAAGATGTTATTCAAATGCCAGACGGGGATACGCAAACGGCGTCCTTAGAAGGAAACTGGAAGTTTGCAAAAGCCTTGTCAGAAAGACTCAAAAAAGCAAAAGTAGGCCAGGAGTGAGAACGTGACATGGCAACGAAAAAAGTAATATTCACTTATGATGATATAGAAGATAAAGAAGTTCATACGTTCTTTTCGAAACTACCTAAGGGAGATAAATCGAAACATATTCGCAGAGCATTAAGAGCTTATGTTACTGGTCAGAGCGCTTTTAGCGCTCCTCCAGCTGATTTTGAAGAAGAGGAGCATCCCAAATCCTCTCTACACAGTAAAAAGACTGAGAAAGAACCTGAAAGTGATTTTACAGACCTTCCAGATGATTTGTTTAATCGATAAGAAAAGAGTGCATAATTCAATCATGGCGGAAAGCGTAAAGGGGCTAGAAGACCGGCATTAGGAGAAACTAAGAAAGTTTCCTTACCCCTTTCTGAATTTGTTAGGGATCTGCTTGAAACTATGAAACCTGTTGAAAAGAAATCTTTGTCGGCTGTTGTTCGGGATATAATCGTCGGATTCTATGAGCAACAAAAGGACTCTGATTTAGAAAGAGACGAAGGTGGTTCCTTGCATAAAAAGTAACCCACCCTGTTTAGTTTGGCCACTGAAGGGGTGAGTTACGATTCTCTTTAAAGTGCCGACCGTTTATTCTGCGGTCATGCAATTGTATATTGTCGAGAGTGGTTGCTGCCAGTCTCGGAAAATGCTGAAATGAACATATTCCGAAGACCATAAATGATGAAAACGTATAGTAGAAACTTAAACGTGACCTAGTTAAAGCGATTTGAAAAAAGGATAAAAAATAACCATCTATTGATAAGTTATAACTTGGGCTTCTGCATTAAAAGGAAAGCCTAAAAGCCCCAAATAAGACTGGTTTCCTCCTACATCAGAAAAGGTCTGGCCAAGATAAATGATTTTCAAACTGTCGGAGTCAGTAATAGTCATGTTTATGAAACGTTAATTTAAGATAGAAAAACTCCCTACTATAACGATTGAAAATGGGTCAGTCCTACAAACAGAGCAGCAAGAACATATCAAAATGGCGAATAATAATAAATATTGAAGAAAAAGAAACGAAAGAAATTAGAAATACTCTGGAAAGAAAATACCCTTACTAAATAGAGGAGTTTACGTAAGACTTTTTGAGTGGTTGGACTTATGGTCTTCCGAAAAAATAAATCCCTTTTTTTCAGCAGCAGCTTGAATGAGTTCAATTTCAATATACATTTTTTCAGTTAAAATCCCTTTTTCAATATTTTGTCTTATGGCAAAGTAGAATTCTGAAAGTAAATCAACTGGTAGCTTATCGTAAAGTGACATATGAAAAATCCCCCTTAGTTTGAATAAATTAAATATACTATATGATTGATGGTTAGTTCGATAAATTAGGACAAAACTTTACATTCTTTTTAAAAATTAAATTTATAAAATGGTAAAGAGCAAACTGCTGTGCTAGTTCGCTCTTCTCTGTATACATCAATAGTACCCAATAGATATATATAGGATGGCCGTGTGTCAGACATACACAATGGGCTATTCATCATAGTAGAAAATGCTACAAAATAACTTTACCATTTTTGTAATTTTCAAACAAGTCTAATTGATATCCTTTATCAAATTCATTCTTTTGGTTCACGATATCCTGGAAGATTGATCACTACGAAATACAAAATGGTTTTATTGCAACAAAAAGCGACCCTGTACATTCACATTATAATGACTAGGTCGCTTATTCTATTTCCTCACTCATTAATTGAACATTCCTTTCATTGTTATAAAATCTTATTATAAGGGGGGACTTAGAGTAAATTTCTAACTAGAGTTAGAAATCCAAATCCATTCATAGCGTTATAAAAAAATACACCTACACCTTTATTATTTTTGGAATCACCCATCTTTTTCTATAGGTATTTTCTACATTTCATACAGATGTAAATTTCAACTTCTATTAGCTTAGTTATATCAGCTGTCCTATCTCAAGGTATAAACAATAATTACCAAAAACATTTTACAAATCTGAGTACATTAATAAAAAAATTATTTTACAAAAAAGCTACAACAAGCAATGTGACTTTGGTCAGTATGATGACATATAGTATGATTTCCTTCATTTCCTTCCAAATTTTAAAACTAGTGACACGATTTCATCCTACGTAAATGCTAGCCTATCCTTTAGGCATTAATCTGTTTTTAAAGTGGTATAACCAAAAATTTTGAATAGGAAAGACAACTGCCTTGTCTATTATCCTTTCCAAATAATTGCTTGATATGTATTAAGCAGCTTGTCGAGTTCTTGACTACATTTTACCGTTTTTTCGTTTCGTAACCCATAATTCATTCCAAAACGAATCATTTCTTTTTTCTTTTCTGAAATGTATTTCAATAACTGCTTTTTGTCCACTTTTCTTACCCACTCTCTACTTTTTTTATAACTCCTATTATGAAAGAGATTCGTAGAAATGAAAACACATTAGACAATAAAACAAAAAACTCTACATATATAGTAACAAAACGTGACTTTGTGTATTCAAATAGAATGACTATGTCGCTTATCATTTCCTCATTCATTAATTGAACGAACTTTTTTTCTAACCTCCCCTCTCTTTTTTACAAATTCCGTATTATTTAGACATTTGTTTGTAGAGAGGTAATAACTTTATATACGTTTGCTTACTATTGATACCCTCTTACAAAATTTTCAATGCATTAAAAAGGAGAATGGGCAGCATCCTCCTTAACCTAATAGCTTTCCATCATATTATTGCAAAAGACTTCCTACTTTTAAACCACTCATAATAGTGGAATGCCAAAAAGTTGTTACTTCTGTACTGACAACGGTGTACAGTTTTCGCCAACTAAATGGAACACAATTATTTTCCATATTTGTAAACAGTGGTTAACCTCAAGTCCCTTGAGGGGTACGGCAACCAAAACGACTTTCAACCGCCACATCTGAAAATTTTTCCATATGAGGAATCAACCTACCATATATATGGGTAGGTTTTTATTTTATCATTAAATAAATTAAAAAGTCAGAAAAATATACGTGGCAAAGAAGGGAACTCTATTGCCTAGTATTCAAGATACCATTTACCCTCGAATTAAGAGTAGTTTAACTGAACAAGACTTACAAGAAGTCTATACTCCTAGAAGAGAAGAAATTGAGTGGACAGATACTAAGTCTAGAGGAAATATTCAACAGTTAGGGTTATTGGTTCTGATTAAGACCGTGCAAAAGCTAGGTTTTTTTCCTCGAATGTTAGATATCCCTCAAACGATCATTGAGTATATTGCCAGTAGAGTACAATTACCTCTACCTAGCAAGGAAGATTGGATAGCCTATTGTGAATCTAGAACATGCGAAAGGCACTATCGTTTCGTTCGAGATTACCTACAAATTCGTCCTTTTAATGAGCAAGCTCGTCAATTCATGATCAATACGATGGACAAATTGTCTTTGAGCAAAGATGAGCCTGCTGACCTCGTTAACGCAGCTATCGAAGAATTAATTCGCCAATGTTATGAACTCCCTGTTTATAACACATTAAAAGAAGCAGCGAACGAAGTTCGTAAGAAATCATATCGTGTGATCTATGAACAGATCAACGGTAGATTAAGTGAAGAGCAAAAAGAAACGATCAATGAACTTTTCCAATCCACAGAAGGAACGACTTATAGCCTATGGAATACGTTAAAAGAAGATGCGAAAAGTGCTAAGTTATCTTATCTAAAAGATTTGATTGCTCATCGTGACTGGTTGAAACAACAACAAATCCCCTGTGAAGCATTGAAAGAAATCCCTGTCATCAAAATCAAACAAATGGCAGCAGAAGCGAAAACCTTAGATGCAGGTTGAATGATGAGAATGAAAGCAGATAAACGCTACGCTATTGCGGTTTCACTTGTTTATGTTCAATATTCAAAAGTATTAGATGATATTGCTGAAACCATGATTAAACGCATGATGAGTATTCACAAAAAAGGTCGTCAATTTTTGAAAGACTATAAAGAAAAGAGACAAAAGAAAACCGATTCATTGGTTGAAATGCTTCATCATTTACTGTTGGCTTATCAACTTGAAGGCGAAGCTGAAGAGCGCATTCAAGCGATGCAGAAAGTGCTTGGAGATCGAGAAGAACAGGTATTGCGTGATTGTGAAAATCATTTAGCACTTAGTGGAGACAACTACTTTTTATTCTTATGGCGGTTTTTTAAGAGTCATCGCTCAACTTTCTTTAAAATTATAAAATCTTTACCCTTACGTTCCACTAATCAAGATACAGCTATTGAAGAAGCTGTGTCGTTTCTGTTATCCCATCAGTATACTCGTAAGGAATGGATTTCAGTGGTTCACGTGGAGAAAATTGGTCCATGGAAAAAAGAAGTAACTCCTTTACTTGAACTATCTTGGATTCCTGATGGGTGGTGGAGATGGCTCAGTCGCAAACGAAAGAAGGAAACTAGACCTGAGGAAGTAAACCGTCGTCACTTTGAAGTTTGTCTCTTCTCTCAAATCATACTGGAGTTAAAAGCAGGAAACTTGTATATTGAAGGTGTATGCCGATTATCGGGAACAGTTGATTTCATGGGAAGAGTACGAGAAGAGTGTGGAAGAGTTTTGTGAGCAAGTTAACTTATCCCCTATTGCAACTGATTTTATCCAAAAGATGCGTAAGCGATTTCGAAAAGTAGCTCGACAGACCGATCAATCCTTTCCACGTAATGAACAAGTACGTATTGAAAATGGCGAAGTTGTCATTGGCAAGATCAAAAAGAAATAAAACCCTTGGTTTCTATTTGATTTAGCCGAGGGTTTTTATTTAAATGGGAATATTTTCAGATGTGGCGGTTCATTATTCGAATTGTTCACGTACCCCTTGTTCAGCAATCGCGCCCAATAACGGAACAACTCTATTTTCAATCCACAGTTCATTAATCCACCTTTTAATTCAGATGTTCTTTCCTTTCACTATAAAAACACCGCTTTATACAAAAAAATCGAAACAGGGTAAAACATCGCGACTTTATTTCAAATCCATAGATACCATTTTCGTCATATAAGGACCGTTATCAGCAAAGCCGATACGACCATAGAACTTTTGTGTCTTGTTAAAGTTGACGAAACTTTCGTGCGGTAGGCATACTTTCAACCGTTTAAGAGAATGTTCTCGACAAAACTCTTCGACGGATCGAACTAGTGCCGCACCCAGCGACAGACTTCGATGCGATGGATGAACCCACAGTTCTTGAATAAGTGCATAGGATCCACCCCTGAATATAACCTCTTGGATAAAAACAGTCGCACATCCTATGAGATTTCCGTCAGTCGTTTCAGCAATAAAAACAGCTCCAGGAATCGTGTTACTTATAATACTTTGAAATACATCTGCTGCTATTTCAGGCAGTTTTACATCTTTACCCCTTAATTCCGTACACAAGGAGCGTATCGCCTCAATTACTTTATGTTCATCGGTATGTCTAGCCGGACGAACTATCCAATCCATAATGCACATCCTCTCTCCTGCTTTGTACCTATTTCACACAATGGTTGAGATCGTATTGGACTTTTTCTGTGTAGCTTATAAAGTTTGAGCAAAAATACCTCGCAAACCCTTATTTTACGATAAATAAGAAGAATACATTTTGAAAAGATTGATCAAAATGTATTCTTCTTTAGATTTTTATAAAAAAAGTTTGATCCACACTGGAACACTATTTTCTTATTTATTCAACTTCATTAAGCTTCCGAAAATTTTTTACCCAATAACTTATATAATGCCTGTGTTCCACTATTCTCTTCACCTTTGTTTTCAAGCTCCTCATATAAAGATTTAGCTAATTTTAAACCTGGTGTCTCTAAATCCATTTCCTTAGCACTTTCAAGAGCTATTTTCATATCTTTAATGAAATGTTTAATATAGAAACCAGGCTTAAAATCCCCATTAATCATTCGAGGAGCTAAATTACTTAAAGACCAACTCCCTGCGGCTCCTGTTTCAATGCTTTTTAAAACCGTTTCCGGATTCAATCCTGCTTCTTCCGCATACACCATTGCTTCACATACGCCTATCATATTAGAGGCAATAGCAATTTGGTTGCACATTTTAGTGTGCTGGCCAGCACCAGCCTTTCCTTGTAAAACAATGTTCGTACCCATTAACTTAAGAATAGGGTATACGATTTTAAAGTCCTTTTCTTCTCCACCAACCATAATCGTTAAATTCGCTTCTTTTGCCCCAATGTCTCCACCTGATACAGGAGCATCAAATGCATGGAGTCCTTTATTTTGCGCTTCTTCGAAAATTTTCTGAGCTAAGATTGGACTAGAAGTTGTCATATCTATAAGGTATGTACCCTCTTTAGCATGATCTAATATTCCTTGTTCTTCTAAATAAATTTGTTCTACATCTCTAGGATAGCCAACCATTGTAATTATAACGTCTGATTCAATGGATAGATCAGCTATCGTATCTTTTAAAATGGCTCCTCTTGCCACTAATTCTTTTGTACGAGATGGCGTTCTATTATATACAAGAACTTTATAACCAGCTTCTAATAAATGATTAGCCATACTTTTCCCCATAACACCGGTACCGATAAATCCTATAACTGAATTATTGTTTAGCATCATATATCCTTCCAAACTATTTATTAAATTTGCTTCTGTATATAATCCCAGATGCTTTTTCCAATTAGGACTACAGTAATTGCAATGAATAAAAGCTTAACATAAGCAGCTCCACTTTTTATTGCCACTCTAGAACCTACGAACGCCCCTAGTACCATAGCTATACCCATAGGAATTCCATAGTAGAAGTTAACTGAATTAAATAGAATAAACGTAATTAGAGCAGCAAGATTACTACCAAAATTTAAAACTTTTGCATTTCCAGCTGATTCAACAAAGTCAAATCCTAAGAGTAAAAAAGCAAATATAAGAAAAGAACCTGTTCCTGCTCCTAGAAATCCGTCATAAAATCCTAGAATCAATGTAGCTAAAACAATGAAAATAGTAGTTTTCAATGATAATTTCTTAAATGTAGATTCCATTCCCCAATCCTTTTTTAAAAGCGTATAGATCGTTACAAGGACTAAGAGTACTAAAATAATAGGTTTTAGAAATTCAGGTGGTATTAACTGAACAACATATACACCAATCCCTGATCCTATTATAGATAGGGGTAATAATTTCACAACTAATCTCTTGTTGATTTTTCCTGATCGAAGAAAGTTAATGGTACTCGTTAAAGATCCCATAGTGGCTGCTAACTTGTTGGTTCCTAAAGCAACAGAAGGAGGGAGTCCAGTAAATAATAAAGCAGGAATCGAAATAAGGCCCCCACCACCTACTACAGAATCAATAAAAGCTGCAGCAAATCCAGCAAAAATTAAGAAAGTTAATATATCTAAGCTAATATCTTCCATAGATTTTGTCCTCCCACAAATGTATTAATCATGTAGTAAACGCTAAAAGAACAAATGCATATAGTAACATTTGTTCTTTTATTGTCACGTCAGAGGGTAGAAGCAATTTTTTGCTCTTGAACTAAGTATTTAAAAATTGAGAAATTAGTTTTGTTAAATACATTTTCTTGTACTGTTAATATCTCTTCATTATTGGAAGGAATACAAGCTTCTTTAGCATTAGAAGACAGAGTGATAATACGTCTACAATTTGGATCTATTATTTTTGTTCCCTCTAAATTTGGTTTAGGTGGGAAGTAAAAATGAGCTGATAGGCAAGGATCGTTATGTACCCTAGCAGGAATAATTTGATGAATTAATCCTTTTTCCTCAAAGATCATCTCCCCTGGCTGAGCTATTGTAATGTCCTTAACCAATAAACTTTTATTATTAATAGTATATTTGATATTTATCAAGCTCCCAGACAAAACAAAAATGACAGCAGAATCATCATGAATATGAATATCTGAACCTTTAAACCATGTCATTATCAAGGCACCAATTTGACTTGTTCCTATTTTGTTTCTGTAATAGTTTCCTTGAAAGTGGTTAGGTACTTCACTAATATATTTTTTAATGTCTTCTATTGAAATTTTAATTTCAGAGACATCCTTGACTAATTCATTTAATTCAGGAGTTTTAGATTCATATTTCTTGATAATCTTCTTTATTATATCCACCTTTAATGTCCTCCTCGATTGATATTAAAGTAAGCTACTAGAACCCTTCAATACGACGATTAATAGCATTATAGTTTTTTCCAAATTTATTTACATCGTCAATGAGGTATACTCTATGCAGTTCACGATCCCTATTATTAAAGGTAGGAGTAAATGGTGCTCTTCCGTGAGCAGATAAATGGTTATTAATAATTAGTAATGACCCTGGTTCTAGTTCAATCGCTTCTCTAACCATATCTAGGGCAGACTGTAGTGCTTGTGCAGCTTCCTCTCCCTCTTTAGTATCGCTAACTAAACCATCCTGTCTAATTCTTAAAGAAGGATATCCTTTTTTGGAAGAAAGTAAAGGTATTTTAGATTGTTGTATTTTATCTGCTCCAAAATGAGGAGGAATCGGAATGATGTATTGTGGTTTCTTAAGCTCTTCTATCTGATCACTTGAAAGAAGGTTTAACGCTCTTTCAATACTAGAAAGATATGTATACCCTCCTTTGACATTATTTAAGCAATATAATGAAATGAAGTCTGGTGGTGTTTGAATATAAGGTAACTCTGTATGGAGGTCAAACTTATTCCAAGTAAAATAAGCAGTGGTTTTTTGGGCATCTTGGGTTTTAATAGGCTTATTGGCCATAACTAACTTTCCCTCATCAACATGCGCAAAGGGATAACCGATTAAACTCGTTAACAATAATAGAAGCTCGTCATGCTTTCTTTGAGGTAGATTCTTTAGTAAAAGATAGCAATAATCAGAATCCTTAAATTCTAAAAGATTATCTTTTAATGCTTGCGGTATGTTTTCCTTTTGCAAATGTATTTGATTTATTGCTTCTTCACTTTGTTCCTTATCACTTTGAAATTAATTAATGCTCTTTACCAAAGCAAGTATTTTTTGTTGGTCTGAAGGTGAAACTGAAACAAGTTTTCCTGAATTTAGTGTCTCAACAAACATAATAATACCTCCTCATTATTTGAATTATCAATCAATAATTGATATTACACTACCGCAAATAATAAATAAATACTTTTTGTAATTTATTTACAATTAATTTTATGATAGTGTTACCGATTGGCAATTGAAAAAGAGTTTTGACAGAAAAAATTTTTAAAGAAGAAAATGAATTAAAGATCAGACATCTTATTTGGAAGATTGTTTGTAGCAGAAAAAATAGAAAAGAGGCAGATGGTGCTTTAGAATAATGTTTGATCTAATTGATACGAATCACCTTGATAACTAACAAAAAGAAAAAACGTGTTTTAAAAAAAGATTTTTTATTAAAAGTACTAAAAAGACAGTAAACTATTAAGTTTATTGAGGTTGTATATAATGTCACACATCTTAAAAGAGTGCGAGGTACTCTTTTTGTTGTTGTTACAGAGGTCTGGAAAAGGTCTTAAACCAACAAAAATAATCTTATATATAATGTTAGACATTATAAAAAGACGTTAATGTATCATTACTTTAACGTCTTTTAGGTCAGTTAATGTTACATAGTAGATCAAAGCACGTTCTTAAAATATTCAATTAGATCATTCTTTTATAAGAAAGTTTGATTATTTCTGTGTATCCTTTCTTAATTCACTAATGGAAGATGATATATTAACCAAAAACCGATCAATTCAGCGAATTACATGTTTATTGCTTCTCGGCTAAAATTTTCTTAATGCTTACTAATTGCACACAAGAGCATAAAACTTCAATAGCTTTTTCCAGTTCTTCAACAGAAGGAAATGTAGGAGCTATACGTATATTTCGATCTCTTGGATCCTTGCCATAAGGATATGTGGCTCCTGCCTTAGTCAACTTGACACCAACTTCGGATGCCATATTTATAACATCTCGGGCACAACCGTTTAATGTGTTAAGACTAATGAAATAGCCCCCATTCGGTTTATTCCATGATGCAATAATTCCGACTCAAGTTTGTTTAATACCATGTCAAATTTTGGTTTGATAATGGCTGCATGCTTTTCCATATGTACTTTTAAATTATCTATATCTTTCAGGAAACGAACATGTCGAAGTTGGTTGATCTTATCGGGTTCGATCGTTTGGATGGAAAGCTGCTTCCTAAAAAAAGTCGTATGGGTGATAAATCCCTTGACTTCCGCAACGAATCGATATGGGCAGGTTCATCACGTCCCTGGACTCTTTGTGGCAGACAACAGCCTCTTACCAGCTATAGGTGTTAATCCTTTATTAACGACCGTCGCGTTGTCGATTCGTACAGCAGATTACATTGTTAAAGATTTGGATTAACAGAGGGGAGCCCTTTGTTTTTTATTTTTTCCAGATAGAATCTAACTCGTTGACTGATAAAGAAATAACCTGCACTTCTCCATTTTTCGTATATAATTCAATACCATTACTTGAAGGTTCAGGAAAGATTCGATCTGTAATTGTAACCTCACCTTTATTTCCGAACACTTCAACAGAAGATTGATCGACAAAAATGTGGATTGTTACACGATTATTCTCCGGCTGAAGCGGTGCTAGATGCTTTCCGGGAAATTGTTTATCAAATTGAACTTGTCCTGAATTTGTTCTATCGACAAACAACTGGTTGCTTTTTACGTCATATCCGATAATCGTTTCTTCATTTTCACCTTTTCTTACCTTAAAGCCAAACTCAGAGGCAGAACCTAATTCAAAATCAGCTTTGATTTCAATCATATTCCCTTTAATATCTGAAAGAATATTTTCCTCTGGTGTTACTTTTAGGTCACTCCATTGATATGGGCTTTTCCTAATGGCCTGCAATTCTTTAATGGGAGTTTGAATCAGCTTCATCCCTTCTTCTGGAATTGTTTTTAACGTTAATTCTCTAGGAAGTGACATTGCCCCTCTCCAAGGATACGTTGGAATGGATTCAGCATATTCCCAATTGTTCATCCAACCAATCCATATTTTCCGGTTTCCTGTATTAAACCATGATTGTGTCGCATAAAAGTCTTTTCCATAATCCGTCCATCGAATTTCTTCTGGAGGATTGTCATTGATAAACTTGGTTCCATCAAATTCTCCAATAAAATACTGTCCACCAGAACCACCTGCGACAGCTCCTGAAATAAGATCAACCTGCAAAATCCATTTCGTGTTTTTGGGGTCTCCATTGATAGGCAGCTCAAATAATTCCGGACACTCCCAAACTCCTCCGTGGGCACCTTCATTTTCACCAAACTTACTCATAAATTCCCAGTCGATTAAGTTTTTAGAAGAATAAAACCTTATATGATCACCTGCCGCCACAACCATCACCCACTTTTGCTCTTGCTCATACCAAATAACCTTCGGATCTCGAAAATCTTCTATTCCTGGATTGGGGATAACCGGATTCCCCTCATACTTCGTCCACGTTACTCCCTCGTCTGTACTATAGGCGATGCTTTGTTGCTGCGTCTCTCCCGCATTCGTATAAATGGCAACAAGCCCGCCAGACTCATCTTCAAATAATCCGCTCGTATTCCTTTCATCGACTACCGCACTTCCAGAAAAGATCATACCAAGCTTATCAGGCTTTAATGCAACAGGAAGGTGCTTCCAATGGACAAGATCCTTACTGACAGCATGCCCCCAACTCATATTCCCCCACTTATTCCCATAAGGATTATATTGATAAAACATGTGATACGTTCCCTTATAAAAAACTAAACCATTCGGGTCATTCATCCAGTTTTTTTCTGGAGAAAAATGAAACTGTGGGCGGTATATTTCTGAGTAATAATTTTCGGCAGGATTTTCTCTACTTGCACTGACTTTAAGTATATTCATATTAAATATTGAAATAGATAAAGCGAAAAGCACTAAAAGCGTAATACTGCTCATTCTTAAATTCTTCATTTTATTCTCCTTATTATGATGTTAGTGAAAAACATAGAGACAAACCATCTCCCTTTAAACACAAACTGTAAGTAGATATTTTATCTCCTAGTTTGTACTTAATTAACCGTAATATTCGAAAGCCCAATTAATGAACTTTTCTTAGGAAAACACAAACAACCGACAGGCCGGTGCTAGCCTGTCGGGAAAATTATCTGCTAAAGTAAGAGCCATAGCCAAAACGCTTGAACGATCAGCAGCGTGCAACAGAAAAGATGTTCAATTACGCTACTCGGTTCAATTAAGAAAACAACATAGCATGTAATGGGAGGGGATTATTCCTCCACCGATATTACGAAATTGAGAACACGTCTTATACAGATTTGTTCTTTAGCAGAAAAACAATTATACGAAGCTTACGATATGACCAACATTCTTCTAACTTCAAACGAACCACTTCTCGCTTTAATTCTTCTGTATATGATTTAAAGGTTTGTCCCTTTTTAGCCATAGAAAAATACCTTCCAAGTAGACTGCTAAGAACAAAATATCATGCTCTCTTTTTTTACTGTCTACCTGTAGGGGATAATATTAGGAATCTTCATGCTTCCCCTTCTTTTTTCTTGATAGTTTCGTAGATCTGCTAATTGGACTCGATCGTGTTCTAGTCCTTAATCGACCTTCTTCAAAGATATCTTAAAGAAAACGAAAAAAAACACACATCAACTATTTAAAAATCAACTATCACAATGGATTGCATATTTACCAAGCTTTATCAGGGCTTACCTGCCTAATTTGGTCTGCGAAAGTTGAGAAAATAATAAATAAAGTGTGTATTTTTGGATCTCCCATTTATATTTTACTATCTTTTTTTCTTTCTCCCATTACGATTTCTGTTACTCTGTACGATGTCTTTAGCCATCCGTTTGATTTCTTCTGTATGTTCTTTCCAGAAGTCTTTTGCCTCTTGTTCATCTGCACCATTTTCAATAAGAAAACTTAACACATGTTCCTCTAAGAGAAATGTCGTCACCACTTCTGTAGATCTGTGATACTTCTTGACCATCCAGTCGTTTAGTAATTCTAAAGATAGAGTTTCCTTGTTTGGTTCTATCGGTGATGGTTTCTTCTCTTCGCTTGCATAATCACCTTCTATAGCAGCAATAATATAACCACTAATATTATCAATATCCTCAGACTGTTTGTTGTCCAAAATGTACCTAATATTACTTCTGATTTGGTCTTCAGAATAAAGTTTAACCATTTCACGAGCTTTATCCGGTCTTATTCCGAAGCGAATCAGTAATTCAGCTGGGGTAGAATCTGGAGATTCATTCTCTAGGACTTCTTGTAATATTTTACGGTTTTTCTTAATGAAAAAAGCAATGCCTACAACTTTTCGGCCTTCCTTCTGTTCCTCAAAATCAAACATTAAATCCGTATTTTCTCGAAGTTCTGCTTGTGCCTTTAGGATTATACGGTTTTTTAAGTGAGAGTATTGTTGATACTTAGTTGGTGGAATGTTTAAATGGAATTTCAATTCCTCCAATGAGAATACTCTTTTTTTAACCTTTTCATATTGTTTAAGCAACTCATAGATTCGTATATAGTACTCACTACGTAAACCTAGTACATTCCTTAATTTAAAGGGAGTGTAACTTTGTTTAAGCTCTAATAAAAAGGGGCGAAGTTTTTCAGAAAATTCCAACTCAACATAACCTTGTCCTTTAAAATACTCACTTGAAGATAACCAGTGCATATTTAATTTGGATCTTTCGTTTTCAATGGTTAAAGTTTTGTTTTGCAATTTTGCTACCACATCTTCTACCTTACTATAGAAATTTTTTTCTTTAATACCAATGATATCAGCAAGGTCTTTTACTTTAATTCTATGTATACGAAAATTATTATCTCCCGGTTGAACTAGTGAAGCCAGTGTGAGAATAATTCGTTTTTCTTGAAGTGTTAAATTTTGAGGAGTTTCAATTAAACTATTAGATTGCGTTACTATGTATTCAGGTGAAACCCTTGACTCATACAAGGAAAGTTGTTCAGCTTTCATAATTTTAAATCACCTCTGCCTCACTTTGAATCATTTTCTTCAACTATAGTTGAAGAAAACATAAAAATCCACTCCCTTATGTGTGAGATTTAAAGAGTATTTAAGATGAATAAAGGATTTAATTTGAATGTAAAACACTATGAAATTCAATTTTCATGTTAGTATCATCTCAAATACATAAGGAAATTACAGTTAACTATCACAGTTAGAGGAGTCATTTTTAGTTCTTAGAATAAAATTCTTACTGAGAACGTTTAACTATCACACTTTGAGGAGTAAAAATTCATTAACTACCACACTTTGAGGAGTATCTATACAAAAAAATACAGATTAAAGTGATAATCATCCATTAATTGGTTATTCTAAGAGAAAAAAATGGTGCATATGGATAATATATCACTTAAAAATACCTATATATAAGCTTAAGACTCCTTTATGTGTGGCAGTCCCCCTCTATGTGTGAGAGTTCGACTCCCTTATGTGTGAGAGTTGAACTCCTCTATGTGTGAGAGTTGAACTCCTCTATGTGTGAGAGTTGAACTCCCCTATGTGTGAGAGTTGAACTCCTCTATGTGTGAGAGTTGAACTCCTCTATGTGTGAGAGTTGAACTCCTCTATGTGTGAGAGTTCACTCCCCTATGTGTGAGAGTTCGACTCCTCTATGTGTGAGAGTTCACTCCCCTATGTGTGAGAGTTCACTCCCCTATGTGTGAGAGTTCACTCCTCTATGTGTGAGATTATTCTAATAGAATACTAGTAATAGTAAGGGTTTCAAGGACCTGAAAACAACAAAACAATAAATCTATTAAATCAATTTGTAAAACAAATAAATCAATTTGTAAAACAATCAAGAGATTGTATGCTTACTTTTATTTTATTTATTTATTTTATCTAACAGCTTTATAAAAATATAACATTCTCACCTATCTATTTTTGAAAATGTTTAGGTATATGCTTATTACAATAATCAAATTTAACTTTATACTTCGTTAGAACTTCAACGTCTTGATCTGAAAGCGTTGCTCCACATTTCATACAATTTCTATCTATACTGTCACTAACCCTATTCTCTTTCTCCTGTAAATGACTAGAAGCAACACCTATATCCCTAGTCATTTCATTAAAAGACTTCCCAATCCCAAAAAAAGATATCGCATCTCGAATTGCATCTTTTGTAGCTGATCGAATCGCATAATGACGGTTGATAATACGCCCTTTATCATCTATTTGAAATTTTGAAAAGCCCTCCCCCATGTGTGAGCGATTCAAAATCGATACCTTAACAACAGTATGTACCATACGATCTTCCATATAAAAGATGGGTTCACCAATCCGTTCATGGGACCAGTTCTCTCCTGCTACAGCATTTAGACGCTGAAGGTACACATGAATAGGAATATACGTCCCATGTCCATCATATCGAGGCTCATGTACTTCTTTCGGAAAGGGCTCACATAGTTTCACGATCAACTTATCAAATATTGTCATGTGTCACTCCCGGTTTATTGCCATACTTTACTTCGTTTGCATGAACCTCTACAAATGTCCGTCCGGTCTTTTTATCCTTACGGCTATAGATTGCTCCGCTTACAATCACTTCTTGTCCTTTTTCAAGATAATTCGCAACCGATTCCCCGTAATTTCTCCATACAATAACAGGAATGAAACTAGTTCGTCCGAATTTATCCTCAGATGCGACACTGAAATTACAAACAGGTACTTGCTCATTGCCTTTCTTAACATAATAGAGCTGCGGATCGTCGGTTAATCGCCCCGATAGGACGAGATTGTTAATATCACTCATGAGGTTCCCTACCTTTCAATAAGGTTATCTATTTATTGTTTCCTAGCAAGTTCAAAAGATTAGTTGTAAAGGTGATGGCTTTTCCAATACTTTCAGCAGCATCCCTCCTATAAATCTCTTTCCACTCTTCTGTAAGGATCGGATCAGATATAGAATAGGTCCTAATCTTACGTCTGCTTAATTTCCCCTCATATTGGCTTTGAAGGAGAATAACTGGATGCTCAAGCGGATCATCAAATTCATCTACACCTTCACTCATTTCATTGCGACCAATCAAAAGAAAGTACGAAGGGCTACACGTCCATCCATAAGAGGAAAGCATGTTTTTTTGAAGTTCTGTAAGAGATTGTTTCGGTTCGCGCTTTAGAGTATCTAAGATGTAATAACGAACAACATCTTTTACTGACAATAAAGATCGTACAAATTCGCGATCTTCCTTTGGTACCATAACGGGAGGTGTATGCATCCTCCCACTAACCCGTTCTTGAATAATAAGAAGCGACTGGTGAACGATTCTAATCCGTTTCAATAAAGAATGACGCAGTTGTAGCTCGTTCTCATACCCTTTTTTAGTGATCGAATAACTGGTGACCTCGCTAGAGACGGAGATAATGTCCTCATTGGATTCGAGTTCTTTTAGATAGGATCGTACTTTATCTTTTGAAAAACGTCTTGTTGGACTACCAGGTTGAGGTGGTGGTGGAAGGACGTTGTGTAAAGATTCGTAGCACTCGTCCGCTGTGAGTGGTTGTTGTTTAAGTTGTACAAGAGATAACCATTGTAAGCATTGTTTAAGGTTTAATTTCTTAGTCATCCTCCAATGCCTCCTTCTTTCATTTAAACGAGTTTAGATAATAAGTATGTAGAAACTCAATGATGTTCAATCAGCTCTAGCAGTCATTGTTTGTTATTTTTACGAATCGGATAGAAGTAGTCCACTTGATAATCTGGGATTTTCGCGGGAGATATACTCTTGAATCATCCGCTTTTAAAAAGAAGAATCCTCTTATATATTATCACATTACATAACACAATAGGGGATTTGTTTTAATGGAGCTATCCTCAAATCTCTCCTCCTCCCTACCATTCCCAGCAACTCTCTAATTGCTTTTTTCTACGTTCTTATTATCTTATTACGTATTAATGTTCTTTGTACGTTTAAATGATCTGTATGTGTGGGAGGGGGAATTTTGTTGGCACAGCAAGTTGTGGCAATAGAGAATGAAGCGGGCGCAAGTTTTTGGTTTATAATGAGTATGTGAGGTGCGGTGAGGGAGTTTAAATAATCCCCTATTGTGTTGCGTTATAGTAATGCAATAGGGGATTATTAGAAGCCGTCCTGAATGAAGATTATCAAAAGTTTATTGAATACTCATTTTCATTTCTTTTATAAAACAATGTTTGCATATAATTTGAAATTAGATATAACAACGACATATACAATGACATATATCATATAATCGGTATTGTTGGAATTCAAATTGCTCATGCAGGCAGAAAAACAGAAGCTGGGTTTTTTTACCTACACCTCCCAAAAAAAGGGAATAGCACCCTAGCATTCACTATAACGGTTGCATATAAAAACAAGAGATCGAAGAGAATGTATTTAGCATTTAAAAATTGCTTTTTAAGGTAGATTGTTGAAAACCTACCACCGATAAATAAAAATTTTTTTCTTGAAATCCACATTCTTTCATAAAAGAAATTATTTAATGCGCAGTATACTACGCATTAAAAAGAGCCCAATTAAAGGGGAGGTGCCTGGCACTAACGGGTTCAGTTTTAGGAGGGAAAACGTGAATTCGCAAACTAAATAACAGAGCATTTAGCGTGCCATTCCCAAACAAATTAACACTACAATTAGCGCACAAAAACGCATAGATTTTCATGTCTATGCATTTTTATCATCTTTTCTTTCTCATTGCACTAACGCTATCTGTTACTTTAAGTACACTATTTCACAATATATCATTCATTCAGCAACTAACACTAATTAATTTATAACTCGATAAACCATTCTATATTATAAATAACAGTTATACCTAACATTAGAATAATAAGTGTAACTATATATTGTTTTGAGTTCTTCAGGTACTTCCGCTCTAGAACAGACTTAAAACCGAATAATAAGGAAAGAAATATAATCCAATACCACTTCATTACAGTGATGTCACCAGTATAAGAAAACAGATACGTACATAAAAAGAGGAATAAGATAATACAACTGACCATCGGTCAATATTTTTACCAGAGGTGTCCGAAATTTTTTTCTTTTCTACACCAAGTAATTTATATAGTACTTTTTCTAATGGAAATAAAAGTAGAATAATAGCAAAAAGCACTAAAATTTTCACATACATCATCCTCTCGTTCACATCTGCCTCATCTTAGTTTTGACAAAAAAACAGTTGATTTATTGAATTAACCGTTGGTTGAATAAGGCTTGTTATCATTTTAACATAAAATCCCAAAAAACCTTTTGAAACATACTGTAAATAACATCTAAAATAACAGGCTTTTTACACCATTTTTATTGAGTGGATAATAGCGAATAGGCGCTCGTTATTTAGTATGTTAATAGTTATGCTAATTCCCTTGTCAAAATAGCGCATCCATTGCTGTATCAATGAAATTGATAAGACCAAATCATATGCGATTTGGTCCTGAATTAATAGTGCTATTTAATGTTTTCTCTCCCTAAACTGAACCCGTTAGCCTGGCACCCCTTTCTTTTATTTATCTTTTAATTCATTTAATGATTCTTTTAGTATTTTAACTAGGAAGGCAAGGTCTTCCTCTTCAATATTTAGTGGTGGTGCAATCGTTAAGACATTATTGTACCCTGCGACTGTCGCACCATTTTTACCAATAATGACACCCTTTTGCTTACAAGAAGCAATAACTTTATTGACGATACTTACATCAATTGGTGCCTTCTTATTTTTGTCTGCAACGAGTTCAATGCCAATGAGAAGACCTTTTCCACGAACATCGCCGACATAAGGATGGCTTCGCAGAAGACTCTGCAAATCGTTTTTAAGCCGTTCTCCTAACTGTTTTGATCGTTCAAACAAGCTTTCTTTTTCCATAATTTCTAAGTTTTTTAGAGCCAATGCACATGCAGCAGGGCTGCCACCGAATGTGTTTACATGTCTGAAGTAGTCATACTGCTCTGTTCCGTTAAACGCTTCGTATATTTCTCTTTTAACCGCGGTTGCTGCTAACGGTAAGTATGCACTCGTAATCCCCTTGGCCATCGTAATTATATCTGGTTTGACACCGTAGTCCATAAATCCAAACGGCTCACCTGTACGTCCGAACCCACAAATAACCTCATCAACAATCATTAAAGCCCCGTGCTTTGCACACACGTCTTTTACAGCAGACATATATCCATCTGGTGGAACGAGAATGCCTCCCCCAGTAATGATTGGCTCCATAATCACTGCAGCGATCGTTTCACTTAATTCCCATGTCATCGTGCGATCAATTGCTTGGACTGCTTCTAATTTCTCTGGAGGACAAGCGGGGGCATCATTGGAACGGTATAGGTCAGGTGGTGGTACATGGATAAAGCCAGGAGCTAACGGTTCATATTTGTACTTTCTTTCAGCTTGCCCCGTTGCAGCCAATGCTCCCATTGAATTTCCATGATACGCTCGATACCTTGAAATGAATTTATACCGATTGTGATCTCCTTTTTGCTGATGGTATTGTCTAGCTATTTTGAAAGCTGTTTCATTTGCTTCCGAACCACTGTTCGAGAAAAAGAATACATACTCATCGCCTAGTAATTCATTTAATTTTTCCGCGAGCTTAATAGCAGGTAAATGACTTTGTGTTAACGGAAAGTATGCTAATTCTTTTAACTGTTCATAAGCTGCTTCAGCTAATTCGGTGCGACCATAACCTACATTTACACACCACAGCCCTGACATAGCATCTAAATACCTATTTCCATCATTGTCTGTAACCCAAGCCCCTTTCGCTTTAGTTACTACCATCGTACCTTGTGGATTGTAAGGCTTCATAGAGTGCCAAATATACTTTTCATCTTTTTCAAGAGCTTCCATATTTTCATTGGTTCTAAGCATGCCCTTCCTCCTTCCTTCCTTAAAAAATTTATTATATTAAAAAGCTATTTTCGTTAGTTTTGGCTACGGCTATTTAAAAAAAGACTTGAATGCTAAATGAGTTGGCTTTCGCCCAAAAATGATGAAAGCCTTTTCTATCGATTAGCTCATTGAAATAACAGATTAAAAGTCATATCTTGAAGTAATCATCTTCTTACGAGTAAAGAAATTAACACCGTCTTTTCCATTTACATGGAGGTCTCCGTAGAAGGAATCTTTCCAGCCAGAGAAAGGGAAAAACGCCATTGTTGCTGGTACGCCTACGTTAACCCCTAACATTCCTGCATCAGCTTCTTCACGGAATTTACGAACAGCTTTTGCATCCTTCGTATAAATCGTCGCCCCATTTCCATAACGTGATTTACGGATGTATTCTAGACCTTCATCTAAGTCTTCAGCACGTAGCATACTAATGACTGGTGCGAAGATCTCTTCTTTTGCGATAACCATTTCTGGTGTAACATGGTCAAAGATTGTTGGCCCTAAGAAATTTCCGTCAGTCATTTCGTCCATTTCCTTACGACCATCACGAATGAGCGCTGCTCCCTCTTCAACACCTTTTGAAATATAATCTAATATTTTCGCTCGATGTGAATCGCGAATGACTGGTGTTAAAAGTACTTCATCATCTAATCCGTTACCGATGATTACTTCATCAGCTCGCTTCTTTAACTCCCTTACAAAAGCTTCCCCATCACCTACTACAACAACTGCACTACAAGCCATACAACGCTGACCTGCACTTCCATAAGCCGATGCAACAATATGTGTAACCGCCTTTTCTACATCAGCATCAGGCATAACAATGTGGTGGTTTTTTGCACCAGATAGGGCCTGAACTCGCTTACCGTTTGCTGCTGCTAGTTCATAAACATATTTTGCGACAGGCTGAGATCCTACAAAGGAAATTGCTTTAATTTCTTCATGATCAAGTAGTCCATTTACAACATCATGAGCCCCGTGAACAACATTTAGTACACCTGCAGGAGCACCTGCTTCTGTAAACAACTCAGTGAGTCTATTTGCTAACATTGGTGTCCTTTCAGAAGGCTTCAAGACGAATGTGTTTCCACACGCGACGGCCAACGGAAACATCCAAAGAGGTACCATCATTGGAAAGTTAAATGGTGTAATCCCACCTATTACGCCTAATGGGTATCTGAACATTTCGGAATCAATGTCTTCAGCAATACCAGATAACGTTTCTCCCATCATTAATGTAGGTGCCCCCGCTGCAAACTCTACACATTCAATTCCACGCTGTACTTCACCATGTGCTTCTTTAAACGCCTTCCCATTTTCTTGAACGATTAACTTTGCTAATTCGTCATGATTATCTGATAGCAATGTGTGAAATTTAAATAAAATACGAGCACGCTTTGGTACTGGTGTGTTTTTCCACGTTTTAAAAGCTTCACTAGCTGCTTGTACCGCTTGGTCAACATCTTCATTTGTTGATACATGAACGGTAGCCAATATTTCCCCTGTTGCTGGATTCGGTACATCTAATGTGCTCTTTCCGTTTGATTCCACCCATTGGCCATTAATATAATTTTTTATAACATTTGTTTGTTTTTGTATCATAGTCATTGTTATTACCTCCTGTATTTTTTGATTTTTCAATCAACTATTCCCTTGTAATCATTATCTCTCATTTTAAAAAGGCATTCATTAGACACAATGTAAAATATATTACGAATAAATTTCCACAAAATGAACAATGAAAAAAATGATAAAAATATAAAAATAACGAAAATGGTGCCAGGCACCTATAGCACAGTAGCGCTAAAAGGCGCCTGGCACCATTCCTTTCACTTATTCTATCTCGTTCTACCGTTCATTTATTTCCTGTGCAGGTATGTGTTCATTTTGATCGGTCATATGGAGGTAATCGTATGCTAGTAGCATAAATTCGATTGCTAGTCTTTTTTCTGGATTCATAAAGTCTTGCCCTAGCAGACTTTCTAACTTTTCTATGCGGTGATACATTGTTTGTCTTACAACGAACAGTTTTTTTGCTGTTTCTTGTTTGGAACCGTTACATGCTAAGTAGGCTCTCAAAGTTTCTATTAACTTCCCATTATATTTTTGGTCATATTCCATTACTGGCTGTAAGTACTCCATTACGATTTCTTGTAGGTCACTATGTCTATTAATTAGTGACAAGATTGGGTATAAATGCAAATCATCATAGAAATAACTTTTCTCTTCATTCGACAATTTATCTTGCAGTATTAACGTTTCTTTTGCAGTTCTGTAACTCATATGTACGTCAGTTAGCTGCTTCACAAATTTTCCTACTCCGAATGAAATCGTAGATACCTTTAACTTTTGACAATACTCTGCTGTATTCAAACGCTTAAAGCCATCCGACATTCTTGCTTTCCACGTTTTTACGGTTCGCTTATTTCCTAAAATGAAAATAAGGAGATGTCTAATTTCAATTGAAAAAACATAAAAACCCTGCTGTTCAAAGATCGTTCGAAATAATAGCTTAAAGTAAGTACCGTCTAACGTGGACGATTTATCAGTTAAATTTAACTTACAAGCACAAACGACTCCTCCGTTCAACTTAAGACCTGGCTCAACGTAGGCTAAATGTTCTTTAATCCCCTCATTACTGTGATGACCCTCTAACCAATCTGTCATCCATTCAGCTTCTTCCTTCCTTCTTTTTTCTTGAACATATAAATCGCGTAATAAATATTGTGCAAGTGCCGTTGTCGTCCGATCTAAGATGAGCAGATCAAATTCGGTTATCTCTTTATCTTTTGTCATAATTACTAACTCAGCAAACTGATGGCCTAAAATTTGAACAGGCTGACGCGCAATAGCAGCCACAGGACTATCCTGTTGTTCACCTTCTATTTTTTCTAATACTAACCTTCTTTCGGTAGCAGATAATTGAGGTATAAAAATAGTATCTTCATTGAGAAAGGCAACAACTTGTACATCTAAGAATTTTTGAAAAAACGTTAAAACCTCTTCGTAGTGGTTAATTTCTAATAGTTTTTTATTTAGAGTTTGGGAATAGCTTTCTAGGTTAGAAATCATTTGGTATTGTTGATTGATTAGTACGGAATGGATATCTTGTGTAATTTGCACGAATGCTACTTCTTCATGAAAAAGAATAATTGGAAACTGATGTTCATTTGCTATTTCAATAACTTCTTGAGGAATAATGGAGGTATGTGTTCCCATCTCAATACATAAGCCTAACGCATTGCTTTCAATTAATTGTAAGAGAAAAGAGATAAATAAAGCTTTACTATCTTTCCAGCCTAAACCAGTTGTAAGAATAAGTTCGTTTCCATTTAATAACTTTTTTATATTGATTACTTCAACGACATGAACCCACTTCACATTTCTATTTAAGCCTTCTGCCCCAGCAATAACTTCTGTATTACTAAAATGTTCTCTTTGTAAGATTTCATTAATCGTTATATATGATTTCATTGACTCACTCCTTCTTTAACATTTATCTGTTAATGAGGATACAACGCAACAAACTATTTCGTTATACATTTTTAAATTACCTTTATTTTCAGATAAAACAAAAATAAAGCCCGGTAGATTTACTCTTAAACATCTTAACTTGGAACTTTTCTTTTAGAAAACGAAAAAAAAAACAGGGTTTCCCCTGTCCCCTATTAATCTTCTTCATCCCAGTTTTAGTAATCCCTTCGTGTCTTCCGTACATCCTTATTATTTTACTTCACTCTTATTTAGTGAGTGATTTTTACATCGTAAGTAGCTTCCTAGTATCATCCTAACCTCTTAGCCAGTTCGCTGATTTTGTTGAATAATAATAGAACTAAAATATTTTCTCGCATCAGCTGTTAAAATATGAAGTAGTTCGATCGGATTTTTATGACCAGATGGGTCTGGCTCCTTTAATTCAAACTCTACAAATGCCCCGCTTAAATTTTCGGTTACGCCTTTAATCCCATAACCTTGTTCTATTAAAAAATCAATTTTTTCTCTTTCGGCAATAAATTGTTGATATTCAGCCATCAGTTTCCTCCTTATTCAGTAAATGACTTCCTAAGGTGCAACTTTCTGCACTTCTTCATTTGCTTCGCTAATTTCCCAATCTCTTCCTACCGTGATCCCTAAATACTTGTCATCACTAGGATCTTCAATTTCTGCTTGTTTATATTTCACAAACCACCAATACTTCGCAAGGAAATAATAGGATACTAACCCTACAGCAAATCCAACAATAAACGAATAGTTAGCTAAGAAGTAAGCTGCAGCCCCACCTAGGATCCAAGCAATATAACCCGCCGCATTAAAGCCTCCTGCATAACTATATTGGCCATCTTCCTTATATAAATCAGGGACATTCACACGACGTTTGCGAAGGAGATAGTAATCCGCTACTAAAATCCCAACAATGGCAGATAGAATTCCACCGACAATAAGTAAAGCTGGAATAATTATGCCAAACAAGCTCCATGGTTGCACAAGGGAACCGATCATACCTGCTGCTACTACACCTGCCCAAAACGGAACTTTTGGTCCTCCAATGTTAGAAAAAATAGTCGCAGCTGGAATTAAATTTGCAGATATATTTGTAGACCATTGTGCAAACACAATCATAAGCAATAGAACACCTAATACTAAACCACTTGCTGCTTGTTGAAGGGCAACGACTGGGTCATAGTTAGCAACCGCAATATAGGATACCCCTCCGATAACAACCATGAACGTTTGTACAATTGGCAATGTAATTAAGCTTCCTGCAATTTGGGATTTATTACGCTTAAACCAATTTCTTTCAAGCTTTGGCCCTTTTATAAAACGAGAAATAGACGGCATATCAGCAGCAAGTGTACCCCAGAAGCCCATATTACTCATAATAACAATCATAAATGCAGTAATAGCAGCTCCTCCAGTTACGGGACTCTCAACCCACGCCCATACGTTTCGACCTTCTGCTAACGCTTGATCAGATAATGTTAAGTACATCCAACCTGAAATGATAATAATAATTGGCGCGGCTAAATCAGCAAAACGTTCAACAGCTTTAATACCTAAAGCCGTATTAATAACTTGAAGTGTGGCAAAAATTAAAAAGCAGACAAACCAATTATCGAAACCAAATAAAACAAATAGTATTCCATTCATAGCAGTTGAACCGAAGTACGTATTAATACCAAACCAGCACGCTGCAACAAAACCGCGAATGACAGAAGGGATATGAGTTCCAATCGTACCAAAAGGAGCCCGCATATAGACTGGGAAGGATAATCCATGTTCAACACCAATGTCACCTGTTAATGTCATACAAAGACCTATCGCTATACTACCGATAACAGTAGCTAATATAACCCATCCAAGCGAGAGACTCTGAACACCAGAACCACCAATAGCAAATGCTGCTAGAACAACGGCCATTCCAACCCAAATGAATGCGAACCCAACTGACCCTATTTTCTTTCCACTATGTGGGATTGGTAACAAATCAGGAGACTTTAGATAATTTTGTTTTTCCTTCATTCTATCACCCTACCTCATATAATTCTCCTAACATTCAGTTAAATAATGACAGATCGACGTTGGGCCTCGTACTTTGTTTATGAAAGCAACTGCTCGACCAAATTTACTTTGGCCAAGCAATTGTAATTTTGATGTTGGTTTGTCTCAATTACTAATTACTTACTTTATCCGTTGCATCGGTTGCTGATGAATTGTATCTTGCTCTCTTAATATACTGTCCTTTCCCTATTTTGCCTACAAACTGCTTCTCACGGATAACAAACTCACCTCGAGATAACACTGATACTGGTTCACCCGTTACCTGCATTCCTTCAAACGGATTATAGTCAGCGGCCATGTGATGAGTTTCTGCTGAGATCGTTCTCTCAACATTTGGATCAAAGATGACAATGTCTGCATCTGCTCCGACAGCAATTGTTCCCTTTTGTGGATATAAGCCAAATAGCTTGGCATTTCTAGTTGATACAATATCAACAAATTGGTTCAGGCTAATACGCCCTTTTTTTACACCTTCAGAAAAGAGAATACTGACTCGATCTTCGATAATCGGTCCTCCATTAGGAATTTTAGAAAAATCTCCTTTTCCTAAGTCTTTTTGACCGTTAAAGTCAAAGGAACATTGGTCAGAACCTAATGTTTGCAGGTCACCATTCTTCAGTGCATTCCATAATACATCTTGATGCCACTTTTCTCGAAGCGGCGGTGACCAAACATACTTAGCTCCTTCAAAATTCGGTTTCTCTAAGTAGGTTTGATCAAGTACTAAGTACTGTGGACATGTTTCTCCCCAAACATCATAACCTTTCCGTCTAGCTGCTGCAATTTTCTCAACTGCTTCAGCACAAGATACATGGACAACATATAATTGAGAGTTTGCTAACCCAGTTAGTTGGGCAGCTCTTCCAGTTGCTTCTCCTTCCACTTCTGGTGGACGTGTTAATGCATGATAGATTGGATCTGTATTACCTTGTTCTAACGCTTGATTTACTAAGTAATCAATGACATCACCGTTTTCAGCATGAACCATGACTAGCCCACCAAGTTCTTTTGCCGCTAATAATGTCCGGAACAGTGTACCATCATCGGCTTGGAACACGTTTTTATAAGCCATAAATACTTTGAAAGACGTAATCCCTTCTTCTTCCATAACAACTGGTAACTCTTCTAAAACGTCTTCATTTATTTCACCAATCATCAGGTGAAAGCTATAGTCGATAACGGCTTTATCCTTTGATTTTGCATGCCATGTTTGGATCGCATTTTTCATTGGCTCGCCTTTATTTGTTAAACAGAAATCAATAACGGTTGTCGTTCCGCCAAAGGCTGCAGCAATTGTTCCCGTTTCAAAATCATCCTTAGAAACCGTCCCCCCAAACGGCATTTCAAGATGCGTATGAGGGTCAATGCCACCTGGAAAAACATAAGAACCTCTTGTATCAATTAATTCTGCACCACCTAATGGAAAATCATGTCCAATTGCTGCAATCTTGCCATTTTCAATAAGTAAGTCCGCTTGATACGTATCTGTTGCTGTTACAATTATTCCGTTCTTTACAATTTTCTTCATTTGTTTTCCCCCCAATACTCATTACTTAATAATGTCTACTTCACAGCTTTGGACTGAACCAATAGCCGCCTGTCGTTCGTTCCACGTCATTGGAGGATGCTCACTTTTTACTTCAACCATATCAATGGCTCCATCTACAGGACAGACAATTGAGCATAAGTTACAACCAACACAATCTTCCTCACGAACTTGTAAATAGTCATTTCCATTTCCATCCTTTAGCATATCGATACACTGGTGAGATGTATCCTCACAGGCAATATGACACTTATTACAATTAATACAAACATCATTATTGATCTTTGCAACAACTTTATAATTTAAATCCAAGTTCCCCCAATCCGAATAACGTTTAACTGACTTACCAATAATTCCATCTAGTGAAGCGATCCCCTTTTCATCTAAATAATTAGATAGACCTTCAATCATATCTTCGACGATACGGAACCCATGGTGCATCGCAGCTGTACAAATTTGCACCCCTGTTGCTCCCATTAATAAGTATTCGACTGTGTCCTTCCAGTTGGAGATCCCACCAATTCCTGAAATTGGAACGTTAATGCGAGGGTTGCGTGCACATTCTGCTACCATATTAAGTGCAATTGGTTTAACAGCAGGTCCGCAATATCCACCGTGAGCACCTTTGCCTGCTACATGCGGAATTGTATTCCATGTATCAATATCTACCCCTGCTAGACTGTTGATCGTATTAATCATACTAATAGCATCGGCCCCGCCTTGAACGGCTGATTCAGCAGTAACAGTAATGTCCGTAATATTTGGAGTCAGCTTTACGATTACAGGTGTTTGAGCTACTTCTTTCACCCAGTAGGTCTGCTTCTCAACGAGTTCAGGTACTTGACCAGAAGCCGCTCCCATTCCACGCTCAGCCATACCATGTGGACAGCCAAAATTAAGCTCAAGGCCATCGACACCAACATCCTCGACTCGTTTCACAATCTCATGCCATTTTTCCTGCTTGGGTTCAACCATTAACGATGCAATAATTGCGTGATTAGGGAAACGTTTTTTCGTTTCATAGATTTCTTTTAAATTAACTTCAAGTGGGCGGTCTGTAATTAGCTCGATATTATTAAATCCAGCAACCTTTTGACCATTAAAACTGACAGCAGCAAAGCGTGAGGAAACATTTAAAATAGGATCACCTAACGTCTTCCAAACTGCTCCTCCCCATCCTGCTTCAAACGCTCGTTGAACTTGGTAGCCTGAATTTGTTGGAGGAGCCGAAGCAAGCCAGAATGGGTTCGGCGACTTTATTCCTGCAAGATCTATACGTAAATCAGCCATAGTGAAATCAACCTCCTCGATTTTTCTTTACGCAGTTTCTGTTACTTGCTTAAATAATTGCTTATGAATTGCGTAAGCCGTTTCTTTTCCTTGCTGCGTAGCAGATACAACCATCGCTTCTCCTTGTCCTTTACCGAAAATTACATCTCCACATGCAAAGATTTTTTCATTTGATGTTTGAAAAGTCTCTCCATTAATCTTGACGACTCCACCGTCATGCTCTAAACCAAACTGTTCTATTAATTGAATATAGCGTGATTGACCAATCGCTTTAATCACAGCATCTACTTGTAAAGTAAAAAACTCAGACCCTTCTACAGGTACAGGCCGTCTTCTCCCACCTTCATCAGGCTCACCTAGCTTCATTTTGATACATTCAATTGCTGTCACCTTACCATTTTCATCCCCAATAATTCGTTTCGGAGCGGTTAACCATCGGAATTCAACGCCATCTTGTTTGGCGAATTCATATTCAAAATCGTAAGCTGTCATCTCTGCTTCTGTTCTACGATAAAGAATTTTTACATTTTCAGCCCCAAGACGAACAGAACATGTCGCACCGTCAATGGCTGTATTTCCAGCTCCAATGACGACTACACGTTTTCCTAACAGATGATCGGAAACTTTTTCTTTTGTCTCTTTGACAAAATCAATCGCATCATACACTCCATCTAAGTCTTCTCCATCAATACCAAGCTGGGGTACACTAGACATTCCTATTGCTAAAATGACAGCATCGTAGTTTTCTGTAAGCTCATTAACAGAGACATCTTTTCCAACTCTTGTATTTGTACGGATTTCTACATCTAAGCTCTTTACTTGATCAACTTCCCAGAATGAAATTACTTGAGGTAAGCGGAAGGAAACGATACCGTACGTATTTAAACCACCCGCTTCCTTTTCGGCTTCGAATATCGTAACTTGATAGCCTAGTAGTGCTAATTCACGAGCTGCAGATAAACCAGCAGGACCACCACCGACAATCGCAACTTTTTTACCGTTTTTCTGACCAGCTTTGAACAACACTTGTTCATTTTTGATGGCCCAATCGGTTGCAAACCGTTGCAGGTTTCCGATCATGATTGGTTTGGTAGAGTGGTTAAGTACACAAGCACCTTCACACAATTCTTCCGTTGGACATACGCGAGCACAGCTTGCACCTATTGGGTTTGACGTCATGATCGTCTTTGCAGATCCTTTTAAATTTTCAGATGCAATCTTTTTAATAAAAGTAGGGATATCAATTCCAGTAGGACAAGCGGTAATACAGGGAGCATCGTAGCAATATAAACAGCGGTTCGCTTCTTCAATAGCTTCTTGGTTGGATAGGCCTGGGTGGACTTCTTCAAAGTTTTTCTTTAAATCGACTAACGATATATTTGTAGAGCTCTTGGCATTCAATAGAATTGCCTCCTTTACAAATTAAAGTCAAAACTTTCATAGGGGCTACAACTTTATATAATGTTTTTAATGAAATTAGATGGATTTAATTTTAGAAGCGTTATTTATTAAGGCTGTTAAAGTCGAGTGGTTATTAGGCTTATATAACCATAACAGCTTGGGTTTCGGTAAGAAGATTTATTTCTTTCTTTTATTTGTTTCCGTTTATTAAGCCCTTTCAGTAGCATAAGAGCAGCCGTTTTGAAAATAGAAGATGACTCAAAACCAAAACATCATCCAGCCACCGTCAACGTTCAATAAGAGTGGTAAAGCGGAGACACTTTTGATGAGTCACCATCATTCGTTTTAGTTTTTTATGGGAGAAGTGAGGTCATTTCCTCATAAGTTTCTGGACGACGATCACGATAGAATTGCCATGTGTCTCTTACTTCACGGATGAGCTTTTTGTTCATATCACCAATTATGACTTCATCCTGGTCACGGCTTCCTAGTGAAACGAAGCTTCCTCTAGGATCAACTAAATACGATTGGCCATAGAATTCTCCCATATTCCAAGGAGCTTCTACTCCTACTCGGTTAATTGCACCAACATAATAACCGTTTGCTACTGCATGAGCAGGTTGCTCTAACTTCCAAAGGTACTCTGATAAACCAGCAACAGTTGCCGACGGATTAAAGATGATTTCAGCTCCCTTTAATCCTAGTAATCTTGCACCTTCTGGGAAATGGCGATCATAGCAAATGTATACACCGACTTTAGCGAAAGCTGTATCAAAGACTGGATACCCTAGGTTTCCTGGTTTGAAGTAATATTTCTCCCAAAACCCATGACCTTCATTTCCTACGCCTACTTGAGGAATATGTTGTTTTCGGTATTTACCTAAATAAGATCCGTCTGCATCAATAACAGCAGCAGTATTATAGTAAGTCGCAATTCCTTCACGTTCATAGATTGGTAGTACGATTACTACACCTAATTCTTTTGCTAACTCCTGAAACCGTTGGGTTGTCGGACCATTTGGAATTTCTTCAGCAGCATCATACCATTTTGAATTTTGCTCTGAGCAAAAATATGGTCCATAGAAGATTTCCTGTAAACATATGATTTGTGCACCTTTTTCCTTTGCCTCTCTAACTAACTTTAAATGTTTTTCAATCGCCTTTTCTTTATGGACCTCCACTGGTTGGTCCCCATGTACATCGTTAGAAGCTTGAATTAGTCCAATTTTTACGTTATCTGACATTTCCATTCCTCCTTGATATATCAATTCATTTATAGATAAAGTGAAACTTCACCCCGTAGAGTACGACTTTTCTACTACCCTTCTATGTATCTCCCCTCTTCAACATAAAAAATCAATATGACTGAATATTTGAAAGTTTGAGTTAATTATACTTATAATTTCAGGATAATGCACTATACAAAGTGTTAAATGGTGCTATTCAATTATTTATCATTTTGTTAAATATAGTTAACGCGGGTGTAAAATGTTCCCCTGCTTCTTTACCACTTTGTTCAGAGAATTTTCTTAATAGCTCTTCATATACATAACCCATTTCTAGATTTTTGATAATTGGTTAGGACCAAGTACTTCATCTTTATATTGTTCAATCATGGACTCTAATCTATTATTTTTATCCATTAAGCCCACAGTAGCTCGATAATCAAAGTTCTCAAATATTTCATTAATATTTTCTGAGAAGCCATTTAGATATTCTCTAAAAATTTCTTGGATTAATGTTGGGTCATCGTCTTTTATTTTTTAAAGCGTCCATTGTGTATTGTTGTAAAACTTAAATGTTGATGTTTCAACTCCCTTTAAAATATCCTCCAACTCAGTCTCATTGATATCATGAGAATTCTCTAGAACTTCTTGTCATATCAGAGTTTCTTGTTTGCGCCTAAAAATATAAATATTAAAAATAATATTTATATTAAATTAATAGTGGTGTACTCATATTAGTTAACATATATGATGACATATATTTATATATTGAACACAATGACTTATTTAATATTAATCATGAAATTGTCATTAGTGTTTTATTTATGTATATCATGTTGCATAAAGTTTGATCAAAAATACCATACAGACCCGTAACACCTTTAGAAAAAATCATGATGATAAAACTTCTTAGCATGTGTTAATAAGAAGATGCATTACCTTTTAACAATCGTTAATATAAAAAAGGTTAATTAAAATAAGCACAGGTTTTTATAAGAACGTTTTATTTATTTTCAATATCTTGTTTAATACCTTCTGCTTTTGCAAGATAAAATCTATATTCTTTACCTTGCTTCTCTTGGGCTATTACCAAAATTCAATAATATCACCAAAATTGAATTTAGGAATTTTACCACTTCCAAATATAGTTGTGAATTTCACCACTTACTTGAAAAAAATCTTCTCCACGAAGAGTAGAGAAGGTTAAGCGATATACTTTCTACACGCGATGATGGCGGCACCTGTATGCTGTCTCCCAGCGGTCGTATATAAATATTAAAGTTAAAGGGACGATGTAACGCAAGGCCATTAATAAGTGATTCCATTTATGATAAATCAACCAGCCTTTACTGTAAGCAAATAAAGAGAAGAAAATGCCTAAACCAGCAATCATAGCAAGTGCTAGCGGTTTTGCCCAATTACGGATTCTAGGTAAAATGAGTGCACAAATTATTGCTAAGA